>JAJEAQ010000487.1 GCA_022822685.1 Trichodesmium sp. jk18x7bins.61 | reverse complement strand
TTTGTAGAAGTGCCTAAGTTCTTTAGAAAGTCTGAACATAGATTATCTCAACTTCAAAACAGATCGTCAAATAGAGAACACTCGCCTAGCTAGGCGAATTCTCAAAGACAAGATATCAAAACTACACCTTTGAGCCTGTCGGCGACAGGCTCAACATGTCGGCGACAGGTTCAAGAAGAATCCCGCGTTGTCGCGTCAGCGCCACGGAGTGAGTATGTCAAATAACTGAGAATTAGCAAATGTTATACTTGTAGTGGCATACCATGGAATCCAAAAACTTTTACCATTCACTTGACTAGCTTGCCAAAGATTTGGTAAATATTGGTTTTTGATCGAATCAGATAATATAGTATCTAGATTTAACCAAGCATTAGATTGAGTCAATAAATGTGCAAAATTTGAGTTAAGATTAACTACATCTGGGAGAGTATTTGTCAAAATAGCACTCTGAATTTTGCTTTCCATGCAGACCACGGTACATCAACCCATCGTACATATAAGCCTGGATTATCAGCTTCAAAATCAACAATTAACTGATTAAAAAAATTGGTCAACTGAGGTTGAAGTTGTATTGTCCAAAACTCAATTTCTTTCGTCTTTAAGTTGGGAGAGGGAGTATTGCAACTAATAAAAAATGTTAGCAGTAGCCTCCAGATAGCAAAGACCCCGAACTGTTTCCATCTCACTATATTTAACACTTGAATAACTATAACCAAAACATTTCAGATGTTTTATTGTAATAAACAGATATTATCAATCCATCAATCTTATCTAGAAATATTTAGAAAGTTGGAAGTGATCTTGCTATTGTGATGCTAGACTTCACTTTTTATGTCTTCCAGCTTTTGATGTTGGCGATAGTCGAAAGTATCTTGGGGACTGTCAACACCCTATGATGGTTTATCTACACTATAAGTATTAGTATTTATGCTGACTGTTTTCTGGAATATTTGACTCTGATCAAGGCGAATTAAGGTGATTTACAGGGTATGAATACTGAGCCTATCTGCTGATTTTATGCTACTTTTTATTAGTCATCAGGTATTAGTCATCAGTTAACACTTAATTGATAACTTTTTCAACATTGGATTATGTAACCCCCACTATCAGTTATCAGTCATCAGTTAAGTAGGGGATAATTATTTGTTAAGAGCAACTTCAAGTCATTACCAGAACTACTGATAACTTTTAACTACTGTCAAGTAACAAATTGACATGCCGAATGTGGGATTGAAAATATTTAGGGCTGCTAGCAATTTTCTGATAGATTTTACTTTCACGTTTTGTTAGTTTCCGCCTGTATTTAATACTCTAGTTTAGGCTTTTGCTGACGTTGAGAAATCTGTCTTATGTCCTAATTTAAAGATACTAACTCAACCGGATTTGGTATAACATATATTATACTTAACCCACATTCCGCAGATTAATTTGTAACATAAAAAGTAGTGCAAGAACTAGAGACTCTCTCAGTATTGATACTCTTTCACTAATCCCCATACTAAAGTCACGGGGATTCTAATCCGATACTACACAACGGGATAAATCCCTGTTGCTTCGTTTGACTCTTGATCAACTTATCGCAAACCACAAAAGCAAATTTTCATTGAAATCCAAACTAGGGGAAATATGGTTAATTACTTAAAAAATTTGTTGAAAAAAAAGCCACCTGGAATAGGAGTAGAACTAAGCGCAGAAAGGATTAATATTGCTGAAATCCGCAAACAAGGAGATAAATTAAAGTTAATCAACCTGGCCACAGCCGAAGTACCAGAAGATGTATTTTTAGAAGGTCAAATAGTTGATGCACCAACAATGTCGGAATTAATAGAGTCAATTATACTTGATAATAAGATCAAAACTAAAAGAGTAGTAACAGCAATTCCAGGTAGAGAAACTGTGACTCGTGTAATTCCGGTACCTGCAGAATTAAACGACCAAGAATTACAAGATTATATGAATCAAGAAGCAGGTTTATACTTGCCATTTCCAAGAGAAGAAGCAGATGTAGATTATCAAAAATTGGGAGTTATAGTTGATCCAAATGATGATTTAGAAAAGGTGCAAGTAGCTTTAGTCGCAACTAGAAAAGAAGTAACAGATACCTATATAGAAGTTTTTACACAAGCAGGATTAGCGATAGAGGTGTTAGAAGTTAGTAACTTTGCCTTAATCCGAACAGTAAAAGATATCCTCCAACAATATGGACCGCAAGAAGCAACTGTCATCGCAGATGTAGGATTTGACAGCACTGAACTGGCGATCGTAGTAGATGGAATACCTCAATTTAACCGGACAATAGCTATTGGTACATTTCAGATGCAGTCATCCCTAAACGAAGCGATGAATTTACCTCCCACTAGAGACACTACTGAGTTGCTAGGGATGGCTGTTCCAATATTAGATACAATGGGAGTTACTGGAAACGAGCCTAATCCCGGAACTAATGCTCTATTAAAAGTATTAGCAGAATTAGGGGATGAACTGCGACGCTCAATAGATTTTTATCTCAATCAATTTGAAGATTTGGAGGTAGCACAATTATTACTGACAGGCTCAGGTGCAGCAATAGGACAAATTGATGACTTTTTCATGCAACGTTTAAGTTTACCGGCGTCAAAAGTCGATCCTATCGAAACTTTGGCCTTGGAATTAGAACAAGACATTCCACTAGAACAACGTTCTGGTCTAGGAGTGGTATTAGGTTTAGGATTAAGAGAGGTTTAGATTAATATGTACGGCTTAGATATAAATTTTCTTAATGATCGTCCAGAATATGTAAAAGATGTTCCTAAACAGCGAGTTAGTGAACCTTCGCTAGAAGATCCCAGACCAATTCTTCTTGGTGCAGCATTAGCAGTAGCAGTTAATGGTTTAGTTGCAGGTGGGTGGTTATACCTGAGTCAGGTAAACACTAAACTACAAGCAGACTTAGACAAATTCAATTCCGAATTGAGTCAACTCAATACTCAAGTTAAAGATCTAGAAGCGATTAAAGACAAAAGCAAGACGTTTAAAGCAGAAGCAAAGGCTTTGGCCACAGTTTTTGACCAAATTAAACCATGGTCAGCTTTGTTAGGAGAGTTTGGGACTTTAATACCTAGTGGGGTAAAAATAGCAGCTATAGAACAAAAAGAACCAAAAATTCCTAAAACAGCTCCCAAAAAAAGTAGTAGTAAAGATCAGAAAAAAGATAAAACAGCACAGACACCAGCACCTCCAAAACCAACAGCAACTATATCTGTTTCAGGAAGTGCGGATTCTTACGGTCAAGTTAATGGTTTTTTATTACTATTACAAAATTCTCCCTTTTTCCAAGGAGAAAGAACTAAACTGGTTAGTGCTACAAAAAAACCTAATCCAATTAGATTAGAGTTACAAGAAAATGGCTCTACTTTAGCACCTGAAATACCAAAACTACCCCAAATAGTAGAATATAAAATAGAAACAAATCTTAGCCATTTAGGAGCATCAGAATTATTGCCGCAGTTGAAGAGTCAAGGAGCAATTGGATTAGTAGATAGAATAGAAACATTAGCAGAAACAGGAGTATTTCAAAAATGGTAGTAGCAAATGAATGGAATCCGGATCTAGAAGAACAAGAAGGAGAAGCAGGCGGCCCGAGAATATTTGGGATTTCCCTTAAAGATCCGAGATTGATTGGAGCGGCAATTGGTGTGGTAGGAGTAGGGGTAGCCGGATTCTTAGGATATAATCAACTCAAACCAGCAGTCGAAAAAAGTGCCTCATTAAGAGGAGAAATAGAAGCAGCAGAAATCAAAATTAAGGAACAGAAAAAACAAATAAAAGAACGACCAAAAGCAGAAGCAGAAATGAAAAAAGCTGAGAAACAAAGACAAGATGTAACCAGCTTATTTGCTAGTGAAAGAACAATGAAAACTCTGCTATACGATATCAATAAATTAATCGCTCAAATTAATTCAGGTATTACTGATGAAGAGCAGCAAGCAAAAATGACTAATTTTAAACCAGTGGAGTCAAAAGATGGCAACTACATAGTTAATGATAACTCTTTAGGACCACAGGTAAATGGCAAATTAAAACGACGAGAATTCCAAGTGGAATTTGAAGGCAGTTATCCTCAAACACGAGCTTTTATGATTGCTCTGGAGAGGATGCAAACATTATTGGTGGTAAAAAACTTAAAAACTAAACTTGAACAAGGAAACCAGATTATTGAAGTTGAATGGAGACAAAACAGATTTGTACCTGTTAGTCAGCCAGAAAGTAGATTAAGAACATCCTTTGATATGCACGCTTTATTGGCCTTAAGTGAAGAAGAGTCATTGGCCAAACAGCAACCAGAAGGAAAAGAGCAAGAAGAGAAAGAAAAAGGGAAAAAATAATAGAATTGTCAAATAATATGATATCCTGCTGATGAATTTCACTGATAGGGAAATTATGGTCAATAACCCCACTATTATTATAGATGGCAGGTTTTGGTCAGTAACCCCTAGCTGTCGGCTCCGCCTGCCGTAAGGTCAAGCTATGCGGCTGCTCGACCCTCTAGTTGCTTTCTGTACCTCGCCGACATGAAACGCTCCGAGTAGACAAGCTCAACACCTGACGGGCCTTCGACCGTCAGATATAATCTTAGATTTAGTTGGGGAAGATTCAAGCAGGCAGCAATTAGTGGTGGATTCAAACCCGTCGCTAGTTGAAGACGACACCTATTAAACACTTGAGGGTATTAAATCAATTTATTCTCCCGCTAGTTGCACGGAATTCCCATAATAATTCCGGCTCAGTATGACTAAATTCTTTATTAATAAATTATCCATCTTAATGGAGTAGGCATTCTGCCTGCTGCCAGGAATATAGGAGAATTGGAGACATCCCATCTATGAAAATTTGGAAAATTTGGGAGATTTTTTGACTTGGAAGTCCCTTGGGTTTTGAGAAAGGAAATGTTTGTAGAGTTTTGCTGATGCACTACCGACTCACTTTACACTACGAGGATGATCTCCATTTCCTGTTCTAGTAAAGAATTAAATGCCCCCAACTTCGGTGTGAATGCAGCCATCAATATTTGGCAAAAAGGACTAAGTAAGGTGGGGCACAGCAAAACTAATGCACTTGTGGGAAATTTACCCTAGTCACACCTGTGGGAGAACTCCTGCTAGATTGTAGTGATTCGTACAACCGAGAATCCCTGTATTGAAGCCAGAGGGCAGGCTACGCCTTTCATGTCACCGAGGGTTTCATGTGGCGAGAGGCCTAAAACAGAGCGGGGAATGTCAAAAAAAGGGGTTTGATATAACCTATTTTTTAATCATATTAATGTCTTCAAGTTTAACTAAGCACCAATATATTAATCATAGAGTATCAAGTGTGGAGTGAGGAAAGTGAAACAACAGATTAAATTTTGTAGTGGAGTGTTAACTGGGGTAGCTGCAGTAATTGTGGCTCATGCTCCTGCTTTTGCAGTAACTCAAATCACCCAAGTTCAATTAAGTCAAGTAGATGGGGGGATGAATATTGTCTTGGTGACAAGCAATGGCGATCGCCCCGAAGTTTTTTCTGTTAACAGAGACAACTCTTTTGTCGCAGATATAATTAATGCCCAACTCAGCCTACCTCAAGGGAATAAATATCGTCAAGATAATCCAGCACCAGGTATAGAGTATGTGGAAGTAGTGCAGGTAGATGCTAACAGTGTACGAGTAGTCATCCGAGGTGTGGAAGGAACTCCCAGAGGTAGAATTATCCAGGGAGGTAGTCAAGGAATTGTTCTCAGTGCTGCTCCAAGTTCAGGAGAAGTGGCTCAAGCATCTGCTCCTGATAGCTTACCATCAGACTCAGATGCACCAACTACTACATCAGAACCTACAGAATCAAATGTTACAACTGCACCACCTCTAGAACCTGTAACTACTGAAGTACCTACAAAAGAAACAACAACTGCCCAAAATCCAGAGGTATTATTACCGGATGCGGAACTAACAGGAGAAGGTTTTCCGACTCTACCAGGGCAACCATCTCCTAGTGAAGTACCTCCTTTCATGCCACAAGCAGTAGCACCACCAGTAGGTGATATAGCAGTATCGAATATTAATCCTTCTGTAGAAGTTATTGATTTAGGAACAGCAGAAAGAATACCCCGCTTAGTGTTACGAGATGCACCAGTTCGAGATGTTTTGGCCTTGCTGGCTAGGGCTGCTGGATTGAATGTTGCCTTTAGTTCTGGAGGAGAAACAGAAGCAGAAGGAAGCACAAAAATTTCCTTAGATATTGAAAATGAGTCTGTTCAAGACGTTTTTAATTATGTTCTGCGTTTGAGTGGATTGCAGGCTAACCGGGTAGGAAATACAGTATTTGTAGGGCAAGAGCTACCAGCAGAAGCGAGAAATATTGTGGTGCGTTCTTTCCGTTTAAACCAGGTTACAGCCCAAGCTGCAGCAGGTTTCCTTGTGAGTCTGGGAGCAGAAAGTGCCCTAGTAACAAGTCAACCCATTACTCAGGTTAATACAGTTAATATTCCTGGTACTGATCAGGCAATTACAAATACTGAAACAATTGAAAGAACAGTTATTCAACCTCTACGTTATGATCCTCAAGATGCCACCCCACTTTTGAAAGGTTTACAAGTAGTAACTGATGGCCGACTTAATAGTCTAACTCTAGTAGGTCCACCACAACAGGTAGAAATAGCAGCTG
>JAJEAQ010000632.1 GCA_022822685.1 Trichodesmium sp. jk18x7bins.61 | reverse complement strand
CTTTTTAAGGTAACAAAACCCAACATAAGAGACTGTTTGTAAAGTAAATATTAAGATAGCTAGAGTGTTGAACTCTGGTAGCCGGCGGCGGACAACTAAAATTATTTATTTAAACCCCGCCGGGGCGGGCGAGGTCTTATAGTAGATTGTGCGACCTGAACTGGTCAATTGAAACGGAACATCCAGTCCCCTGGTGATTTCCACCACCAGCCCTCATAGAGTAACCCGTCCAGAATGGTACGTCACATCCAAAGTAGGCAACGAAAAAGATGGAATGCAGCCTAATAGCCAAAGCCACCAGGGATTAGGTGGTAAAGTGCAAGAGGGAGAAATAGAAGGGTGAACATAGTCTAAGTTATTGATTAAACTGCGTGATATAAGAAACAGCCAAATTATCCCTGATCGGCTGTAACCAAAAAGGTAAGTGAGTGATTTTAAGGCTCTACATTCCTTAAAATGTGGAAACAAAACCCTCACCGCAGAAGAGATAACCACCCCAGCTATTTCAGAACTTCAATTGACACAACAGGATAAGTCCTACAGAGTCTGCTAAAAAGGTCGAAATTTAGCAGTAAGCCAATAGTAATTAAGGCCGAACCCTCTGTCGGATAGAAGATGAGAGAAAAAGCGAAGGCCACCCCATTACAGGGTGGATCGGGATTCCAAATTTGTCCCCCCATGAAAGGAAAGCAGACTTCTCTTAGCAGTTATAGGTCAATGAATTTGACAAAGAAACCAAACGAGGACATAAGTTAGATGTCAAATAAAAATTTGATCAAGGTCGTTCAACGGACAGCTAACTGACTGGTAACAGATTAACTGGAGGCAAGTCAGGAAGATTGTGAGGAATCTCAGACCAAGGATTTTTCGGGCCAAACAACTAGAAATGTTGGGCTGGAAGTAAGGCCTTAGCTAAAGATTAGAAATAGTCACGTACGGTTCAAAGGGGAGGGAAGAGGAGTAATCCTCAAACCTTACCCGCTCTATCGACCCCTAGGCAAACCATACGCCAGAATTTAATCTCAGTGAATAGTCATGATTTTTCTACCTTCTGGCTCCTGACTACTGGCTTTGGTGGGCTTTAGCTAATCAAAAGTCTCTAAGACTGAGCTATGCTAAAGAAATTATCCTCTTAATCTAGATGGTAAGTTACCAGTCCGCAACTGAAAATTCAAGTTTTGACCATTACGATTAACTTCTAATTCCAACAAACTACCTACTGTTTTCTTCTGAACAATTTGTTGTACATTGTCAGCTTCAGTAATAGTTTGATTGTCAATTTTTTGAATGATATCTCCAGGTTGTAAACCACTTTGATCAGCAGGAGAGCCAGGAACAATTTGTACTACTAATACCCCTTTGTCACTGAGAAATCGAATATCTGTATTGAAGTTTCGATTTAGTTCCTGCTTCAGTTCAGGTGTCAGGGTTTGCATTGCAATACCTAAATAAGCATGTTCAGCTTTACCTACCTTGATTAACTGTTGAGCAATTTGTTGTGCATTATTAATCGGAATTGCAAATCCTAATCCTTGAGCCCCATCAATGATAGCTGTATTAATACCAATTACTTCCCCATTTTGATTCAGTAGAGGGCCACCAGAATTCCCTGGATTAATGGCCGCATCCGTTTGAATAAATCCTACCCGCTGATCTGGAACACCCACATCATTACTGGAACGACCTGTAGCACTAATGATGCCTACTGTCACAGAGTTATCTAAACCTAGAGGGTTGCCAATAGCGATCGCCCATTCCCCTGGTTGTAGGTTATTTGAATCCCCTAAAGGCACAGTCGGCAAATTATTAGCATCGATTTTAACAACTGCGACATCAGTTACAGAGTCTGTGCCTAAAACTCTACCCTGGAGGCGACGACCATCTTTCAGAACAACTTCTACAGTAGTTGAACCATCCACAACATGAGCGTTAGTGAGAATATGACCATCAGAACTGATGATAAAACCAGAACCAGTACCTTCTTCAACAGGCCCAGACCGGAATCTGGGAGGTTCAAAACCATAGAAATCTTCTGGTATCCCTCTACCAAACATATTAGGTTGTTGGCTAAATGATCGAGAAGCATTAATCCTCACTACTGCCGGGCCGACTTTTTCTACTGCATCCACAATAAAGTTGCCATTGGAAACAGGAACTCTAACTGGCAACCAGCTCGAACCCTCTGAGTTAGAAGCACTATAATTTTTATTCGAGGGTGAAGAGCCAGTAACTGATGGTTGAGTTAACTGGGTTGAATTTTCCATAGAGCTAGTTGTGTGTTGGGATATAATATATTGCCCTAGTAATGCTCCTCCAGCTCCTGCTAATAGTAAAAAATAAGTTAAAGGTTGTTTCCAAAAAACTTTACTTGTTGTACTCTTCATTGTTATCTATGATTAAATTGATTAGTATTTTGAGAGTCAGGAATCCCTAGCTTTAGTAAAGGGGTTTGTCGCAGATTTGTTTGTTGGCTCTGAGTAGGTAAGCCCCACACCTGACTAAGCGATCGCCTGGTAATTTACTTAGCATCAGACTAAATTATCGGTAAATTTTTAAGTTTCTATCGAGCAGATGCTTTGCCAGTTCCTAAATCATAAACTTAACTTGTAAGCAAGTGCAGATTAAGCTCTGCCAGAAAGACTCCTTTTGTTTCTCACAGCCAAATTGACCGTAGTATTCTAGATACCTAAGGGAAGTAATTTTCCTCTCCTAAACAGGATATTACGACTGAAATCACTGAGCTTTTTCAAATAAATAATCAGGATTTTCCTTTCTGATACATAAGTGTTCTTTAAATTTTTCTACAATACCTCTAAGGTCTATTACTTATATCTCTGATCATAATTATTTACAAAGGATTTACTCAAAAATTAATTCTCCTCTTGACAAGCAGAAGGTATTTCATTACAAGAGGCATCTACACATCGGAGCCGGCATCAACTTTGTATAAACAGCAATCGATCATATTTTGGTTGAATAATCCTGCGGAACTCGCAATAGCCTACCTTCGGGAATATGTCAATTACAATTTAACTACTTCTTTTTGATAGACGAATCTAGTGTCTAATTGCCAAAATTAGTAATATTATTTTTGAGTTGAGTTCCTTTCACTTCAGGCTTTTTTCATTCGCCTAATCAATATATAAACTTAGTGCGATTCGTTTTTAGTAGGAACCCTTAGCAACTAAGGATGTATGACTAAAGTCCAGCCCCTGTAACCCATACGGGGCGGATAACTGAGATCAGAATGTGGGTGAAGCCAAAAGGCGAGGACCACCCGCTAGGGAAAGCGTGAATCCCTACCAGGCCACAGTTCGGGAACCATACCCAGAACCTAGAGTGAAGCAGGCAACAGGACTCAATCAGAGCCAAAGCGTATAGGCGCACTGGAGTTAATGGGGAGTTGATATTGGAGAGATTATCGAACCTCCGGAAAAAATGTCCTATAAAAATGAGTCAATACGGAAAACAAAATGATTACATAATCGGAGTAAGTCCCGCAGTACTTGTTTCATAATAACTGCATTCCTGGGATTCTGATGGGCAAATTGAAGGCGACTAAGTCAACAAAACAATTCTT
>JAJEAQ010000484.1 GCA_022822685.1 Trichodesmium sp. jk18x7bins.61 | reverse complement strand
TATATAGCACTTTTGCGTAAGTCCTGATTTATAAATAGTTCATTAAAAATCATCATAATCCACCTCAAGCACTTCTGTATATTCAAACTCATTTGGGCTACGTCTTACCAAAGCATAAGATTCTCCACCCAGCTCAATAGCATCTTCTTTGCAATCTGGTTTGGGAGAATTATAAGAAAGTACATATTCCCTGCCAATATAATCAGTCATTTCCTCAGCCACTTCACCTCGCCATTGAGTCTTAGTTACCAATACAATTAATTGGTTTGCTAATTGAGGAATTGTCTTAGCAATTCGTCGCCGATAAATTTCATCTAAACTACCAAAAGGGGAATCCATTACGATCGGGAAAGTGCTACTATCTGGCCCCATTAAAGTATTTCTTTGACTCCAAGCCCTTACCTCATCAATAATACTACCAATAAACGCCAAACTCAGGATTTGATTTTCTCCTGTAGAAGCAGCAACTAAAGCATCTTCACCACCGGTATTTTCCACCAAACTTAACTCATAATTTTCGTTGAACTTAGGAATATAAGGAGTAAAAGAAATTTCTGAAAATAACTCCTGTACTCGCTTTTCCAAAGAACTTCTAAATTGTTTTTCTAGACGCGATCGCACTTCTATCAATCTCTCAATAGCATCCTGAGTCGCAGTAATTCGTCTTTGGGCTAAGGCTTGCTTTAACTCATTCATTTGTTGTTTATCAATTTGCTTATCTAAAGCCTTTATTTCTTTCTTCAAATTTTCTAACTGTAGGGCATTTGAACCAGTTTCCCGATTCAAATCTCCTACCTTAACTTCAATTTCATCTAACCTTTTTTGTAACTTCTGAATATCCTCATCTGGATAATTGCGTAATTTTTTTTGTACTTCCTCCAACTCATTTTCAACCTGTGAAAGTTGATAACGTACTTGTTCTATATTAGCTTTTTGCCGATCAACTTCCTCCCAAAACTCCACTACTTGCTTCTCCACCTCATCCATTTGTACACTGATTCTAATTGCGGTTTCTTCCACATCACCAACTACTGCTTTTTCCATCCATTTTTCCACTAACTTTCTGCCTGGAGAAGCGATCGCCAATTCAGCGCCACAAATACAACACTCTTTCTCCAATAACTGTTCCACAAATTGCCTTTTAATTCCGATTTGCAACTCACCTTTTTCTTTGAGGCCGCTAAAAATTTCTCGGAATTTTGCTATAGCTTCTGACAAGAAAACCATATAACCACGAGTTGATATCCCTCGTTTCAGTCCATTATTAGCTTGTACTATTTGTTCTTTTAATGATAATATCTGAACGTTTAATTTCTCTCTTTGTTGGGGCAATCCTTCTGCACCTTTAGACTCCAATAAACGACTACTAACTCCTTTTTTTAATTCTCTATGATGCTCCAATTCCTCTTCTATCTCTTTTTTTCGTTCTAATAATTTATTCATCTCCTGTTCAATCTGATTTTTTTCTTTCAATAACTTTTTAGTCTCCGGATTACCAATTAATCTTAAATCAGTTTCCAGAGATTTTTTGGCTTGCCCTAAATGTCTAACAGAACGATTCAATACTTCGATTCCTAATAACTCCTTAGTCGCTTCTGCTATTTCACTTTTCCGGTCATCCCTAACGATATACTCAATTCTTTCCCCATCAAAGAAGAAATATCGATGTAAACTTTCCGGCAAAATTCTACCAACAATATCATCCGGATGTTCGGGAGGCGGAGACCAACGTCCATCATCTCCAGCTATCTGCATATATAGCTGACTTTGGCCATGTTCAATTTCATTTTCTTCATTTCGAGAAGCCCGACATAAACGTTTAACTTGATAGCGTTTATGATCATGTTCAAACACAATTTCTACCCAACAAGCTACAGCTTTACCAGGCTTTGATTCTGTAATCGCCCGCTTATTTACCAGTTGAGTTTCTGCTGCAAAAGCTGCACTAAATTTTTCATACAGTACCCAGGTAAAAGAATTCATTATCGTAGTCTTACCCGCACCATTATTACCATGAATAATTGTTGTATTCCGATTACCTGATGCTAAAACAATTTCTGGTGTTTTCCCGTAAAACTGACGGAAGTTACACAAGATAATTGAAATTAATTTCATTGGACAGCTTCCTTAATAATTTTGAGAATATCATCATTAATTCTAGGAGTTTTTTTATAAAGTCTGTCTTTCTCTAGTTGCAATACCTGTCCAATAATCTGTTTAACTTCTGCTGGAGCATTGGTAATTGGTTCTCGAATATTATTCAGTTTTTCTTGAGTTTTAGCATCATATTTTGCATGAGTCTCCGCCAAAATAGTTGAGATTTTTGTAGTGAGTTTTTGGGAGTATTCTAAATTCATGTTCATTTCATAAATCAGGAAAAAGAAGGAAAGAGGAAGGAAACTACAATAAGAGATTGTTTGTAAAACTTAGATTAAATTCTTGTGTAGGATGGGCCATTGTGGAAAGTTCTCTTCGTACTCACCATAATTTTAGTTGTCCACCGTAACCCACCAGAATTAAGCACTAAAGTAGAGTGGAGTGAAACCCAACACAACTTCTGAAAATGTGGGGTCAACCTGCGGTTTGGAACCTACGGATTTCTCATACCGTTTCTCCAGCAATAGTGTAACTAATTACTCCCTCTATTCCTAAAGCAATTCTCCATCCTTTGCTTTTCAGAACAGACGGCATTCTGGGAAATCCTAAATTTACTACCAATATATTCACTTCTGTTACTTTCAGATACAGAAATTCTATATCAACAAGTCCATTATACTCCGGATAATGAATCAAAAGCACAGTAAAGCTAGAGGCAGCAATTGTTGCGTACAAAAAGTCTACAGAAGAATCCAGTTTTCACTGGTAACATCATAATTTGGGGGAATATTTTGAAAAAGCTATATAGTTATGCTAATTCTTATGAAAGATGGATAGTTGAAAATGAACCTAGTTCAAAAGAACTCATTCATCAAGTTGAAAAATCTAAATATTTAGCTTATAGACCGTTAGTAAGTATTATTACTCCTGTTTATAATACCCCGTCTAAAATTATTCAAAAAACCATTAATTCTGTTGTTAAACAAACTTACGACAATTGGCAGTTGTGTCTAGTTGATGGCAACTCAACCCAAGTTAAAATTAAACAAATACTACGAGAGTGGAGTCTTAAAGAGCCTCGTATTCAAGTTAAGTTTCTTGATCAAAATTTTGGTATATCGGGAAACTCTAATGAAGCCCTTGCTATGGCTAGAGGGGAGTTTATTGCCTTGCTTGATCATGATGATGAATTAGCTCCTTTCGCTTTATTTGAGGTCGCAAATTTTCTTAACGATTGCTCTGATTGTGATGTTATTTATAGTGATGAAGACAAGATCGATCTACAGGGTAATCGTTCAGCACCTTTTTTTAAACCGGATTGGAGTCCAGAGCTACTTCGCTCTGTCATGTATATTGGGCATTTAACTGTTTATAGACATCAGTTGGTAAAGGATGTTGGTGGTTTTCGTTCTGAATTTGATTTTTCTCAAGATTACGATCTGGCTTGGCGCATTACTGAAGTTGCTAAAAGGATTGTTCATATACCTAAAGTTTTATACCATTGGCGGATCATAAAAGGCTCGGCTGCAGCTGGTGACAAAGGATTTGCTAAAAAAACTAATTTAGCAGCTTTAGGCTCGGCAATGGAGCGCCAAGGATACAAAGCTGAAATATTAAAATACCCAACCGCAAATCGGGCAAAAATTAAGTTCAATGAACTTCCTTTAGTCTCTATTATTATTCCTACTGATAACCAACAGATTTTATTTGATTGTCTGAATGGATTGCTGAATAAAACTAGCTATTCCCAACTAGAAATTGTAGTTGTTACCAACTCAAAATTATCCCCAAAAATTAAGGAAGAATATGGTCATTCTTCTGTGATTAAAACAGTTGTGTTTGATGCAGTCTTTAGCTTTTCGGCTAAATGCAACCAAGGCGCTAAAAACGCATGGGGAGAATATTTACTTTTCCTTAACGATGACGTAAGACCTATTGATGAAGATTGGGTAGAATGTATGCTGGAAATGATACAGTACGAAGGTGTTGGGGGTGTATCGCCTAAATTAATTTATGAAAACGGTGTCATACAATATGCTGGTATGGTTACAGGGGTGCGGGGTTTTGTGGGTACGGCTTTCCATCAGCACCCCCATGATTCGACTTGGTATTTTAATTTAGCCCAATCAACGAGAACTGTATCAATTCTATCGGGTGCTTGCTGTTTGGTAAGAAAAAATGTTTTTCAAAAGATAGGAGGCTGGGATGAAATTAATACACCAATTACGGGATCGGATGTCGATTTCTCTTTTAAAATTAGAGAGCAAGGTTGGCGTTTGGCTTATACGCCTTTTGCTAAACTCAAGCAGATTGGTTATGTCTCTATAGGTGCTGCGAAGAAGCAAAAGAACAATTTATTCCATTCGGATAAATCTGATTTATATTTGCTCAAACGTTGGGGAAGATATCTAAGTTATGATCCCTATTACACTGACAATATGCGTTATTTGCTTTACAACGATTCTCCCACTAGATATAAAATGTATACAAACAACAATGCATCGGCTAATCCTTCGACTCGAGATATTTTATTAGTGAGTCATGATCTGACTTGGAGTGGCGCACCTTTAATATTACAGACGCTTGCTAAATGCCTTCAGAGCAATGGTTATTTTGTGACAATTGTTGCACCTGAATCTGGGGCGTTAATTCAAGAGTACCAAACTCTTAACATTCCTGTTATTATTGAGCCTTTGATTTTCTATTCTCCACATACTTTAGAAAATTTATTGCGGAATTATGATTTAGTAATAGCTAATACTATTCTTAGTTATTCTGTTGTTCTAGCCTGCAAAAAAATAGGTAAGTCAGTAGTCTGGTTAATACATGAAGGTTCTTTTGGTCAACAACTTGCAGAGTCTAGTCTAAGTATTCAGCAGGCTTTTATAGAAGCAGATGCAATTGTTTTTCCTTCAAAACAAGCTGAAAGTAGATATCATAAGTTTGCCAAAAGGGAAAATTTTACTGTAATACATTATGGAATTGACTTGAGAAAAATTAAGCACACAGAGTTCTCTCCTCAAACTTCCCCTCCTCAGAAAATTCGTGCGATTCAGGTAGGCAGTATTGAACCTCGTAAAGGACAAGATATTACGGTTAAAGCGATTCAAAATTTGCTTAAAATTCTTCAAAATGTTTTCGAGTTTTATTTTGTGGGACGTACCCTAGATTGGTCTTATTACAATGAATTGGTCAAACTTACAGCGGACTTGAAAAATGTTCATTGGATTGGTGAAGTTCCTCCTGTCGAGGCTTTGGGGTATATTTCAGAATCAGATGTAGTTGTCTGTTCATCCCGTGATGAAGCTGCTCCAACGTTTGTTTTAGAAGGAATGTCTTTTCAAAAACCTATTATTTCTACTTTAGTAGGAGTCGTCCCAGAAATTATAGAACATGGAGTTAATGGATTACTGTTTGACATGGAAGACGATCAAGGCCTGACTAATAATTTGCTACATCTTTACCAAAATCCTGATTTATTTTCAATGTTTGGCAAGCTCGGACTGATAAAATTTGAAGAGTTATTTACCGTTGAAAAATATGGAAAAAGTTTTGTGAGCTTGATTGAAAAAGTCAGTGTTAATAATCAGAATAAATATTATAGTTCTAATTGGCAAAATTATGAAACAAAGAATATATAGAATTTCTCTGTCTCGTGAGGTACATTAATTTCAGTCAAACCAAGGCTGGTAAGTTATAAGCTGTAATTCAGTTGCTTGGGAGTGGCTATATAATAAAGACAAGTATTTTTTTGCTAATTTTTTCAATATGATTGTGATTTGTTATGGGATGCCTAAATCAGCTAGCACTTTTACAATGCAGCTAACATCTGCATTGGTTGCTTGTAAATCTGATCAACGTAGTGTCTATAATTCTCTACCAGAAAGAGTTAAAAGTAAATTTTACAAGAATACAAGGTTCATTGAAGTAGTTGATCAAACTATTTATGATTTGGTGGATGCAGTATCTCATGATCAAGTTTTAGTGATTAAAACTCACTCTTCTTTATCAGAATCAGTTAAATCTGTTCTCATGTCAGGTAATGCTTTAGGTATTGTAAATTACCGAAATCCTTATGATATAATTGTTTCGCTGAAAGATGCAGGAGAGCGAGAAAGATTGAGAAAAAAGCCAGACCAGCGCCAAGGATTCACGAGAATAAAAAGTATTGATGATGCCAAGCTTGGCATTAAAAAGATAATCAAAAATGGGATAACTTGGCTAGATGAAAAATTAGACTCGTTGTTATATATTCCCTATGAATCGATAGAAAAAACACCTTTTCAAGTGGCATCAGATATTAATATATTCCTCCAATTAAACATAGATTCTGAATCTATTACTACAATTGTTAATCGATTTATAAATGATAAAAGTCGTATTGGTGAGTACAACGTTGGCGTGTCTGGTAGGGGTGCAGAAATAAGTTTCAATAAATCTGAGAGAAAGCTTGTAAAAGAAATAGACAGTTTTATTGATTTATATTTGAAAAATCCAAAATAAACACATGCAATTTAAATTGCAAAGGCAAGCAAATACGTACTTTTTATAACTCCTACCAAAAAGTTAGAGACTGTTTGTAAAGCAAATATTAAGATAGCTAGAGTGCCTAATTCTGGTGGGTTACGGTGGACAACTAAAATTCCGGTGAGTACGAGGGGATATTTCCACTTAACCCACCCTAACGCCAGAATTTAATCTGAGTTTGACAAACAATCTCTTACTTCTCAAATATCTAACAATCCATATCTTTTTTGGATACTTAATAATTTTACCCTAGCCTCTCCAGCATTGTCTGCTAAATCAGCAAATTCTAAGAAGCGTTTTAACTCCTTTCTGAGTAAATTGCGTTCTACTTCTAATGTATTTCTACCCAGCTCTGGGGGTAAGACAATCATATCAAATAAAGTTGCCCTTTCCTTAGTTGGATGAGGTCGTAAAATTCTGCCTCTTCTCTGAATAAATTGTCGGGGATTTTGACTACTTGCTAAGATAACTGCATTTTTAATTGCGGGTATATCCACCCCTTCATCTAAACAATTAATTGCTACTAAACCTTGCAATTCCCCACTTTCAAATTTTTGCCTTAGTTGCTCTCTTTTTTTAATTGGAGTTTCAGCAGTATAAGTATTCACACGATAACCCAATTCATAACCTAATATTTTTACCACCGCTTCCATTTGCCTTAAATCTGAAATATTCTCCGTTCCCACTGAACCATCTCCACAATAAAATAAAGTATGAGTTGTTTCTAAACGGTTGATCATTAATTTCCGCAAAGCTGTTAATTTATTGGTGGCAGAAGCTATTAAACGAGAACGCTGAATTAGTAAAGCAGTTAAATCTTCTTTTTCTATTTCTAAATTTTCTTTTTCAGACAATAACAATGCCCAGCCAATTTTAGAAGTTAATTTATTATAAGCCAGACTTTCTGCTGCCGTCAACTCTACCAAAATCGGATAATAAAGATAACGAGCTAAAGCACCTTGTTTAATTGCATCCGCTAAACTAAGTTCAGGCTGCAATACTTGACCAAAATAATCTAAAATGGCTCTAGTTCCTTGGTCATCAAAATGTCTTTCTGGTGTCGCAGAAAGGGCTAGTCTTAATCCAATATTTCTTGGTAAACTCGCCTCTAATTTTGGCGAACCTAAATGATGCGCTTCATCACCAATAATCAGAGTCTTTTCAGGAAAATATTTAAGCTGAGATTGAAGACTATCTGAGATTAAAGTAGAGTTTGTCGTAATCACCGCGACAAATTTTTGATGACCAGAATGAATATTATAGAGTGCAGTAGAAAGTTGATTTTGCCAAGTACGTGCATTCTCAAAAGCTAGAATTGGTTGGAAAGCAAATTTTTCACATTCTCTTGCCCATTGAGTTACTAAATGACGATAAGGACAAACTACAATTAATGCTTGTAAACCAATTTTATGATCAAGTTGAATAGCGATCGCTAATGCAGTAATTGTTTTTCCACTACCTGTAGCCATCTTTAAAATACCCCTGCCTCTATTCCTAAACCAATTCTCGATCGCTTGCTGTTGATATGATCGTAGTTTCAGAACAGAGGGCATTCTGGGAAATCCTAAATTTACTACTAATATATTCACTGCTGGTATTTTCAGATACACTAATTTTATATCAACATTTTTAATTGCGGGTATATCTACCCCTTCATCCAAACGAATCCATTATACTATTCCATTGTCAAAAGGCCACGGAACCAAATTCCCAGTTGGCCTCGTCTCCAAAGAATAAAGTTGAAGCAAATCCCCTGCAATGCCTGGGAAAGATATTTCAAGCTTGTTAGAACTGCCCTTGAAAATGAGGGTTGGACAATTACTCATTACCCCTATCATATTGATTTAGGATTTGTTGATTTCTATATCGATTTAGGTGCAGAGAGGTTAATTGCAGCAACAAAAGATGGTGAAAAAATTGCTGTTGAAATCAAAACTTTTCTGGCAACTTCAACAATTTCCAAGTTTCATATTGCAGTTGGACAGTTTATTAATTATCGTATTGCTTTGGAGGAAGAAGAGGCCGAGCGACGATTGTATTTAGCAGTGCCATTAGATATTTACAAACGGTTTTTCAAGTATCCATTCATTCAAAAGGTGATTCGTCTTAACCAAATTCCATTGCTCATTTATGATATTGACAAGGGGGGGATTAACCAATGGATAAATTAGATTTGTATCGTCAATTAATTCAGGAATTGCTGAGTGCAAGGGCTAAATTGCGTTCTCCTAATGATTTAATCAAAAGTCAAACCGTTTTTGAGAAGGGGAGCACTATCAGCTTGTTAATTTAGGTTGGAAAAATAATAACACCCGAATTTATGGCTGTGCTATTCATGTCGATATTATTGATGGCCAAATTTTGGTTCAACATGATGGCACTGAAGACGCGAACGCAGATAAGTTAGTAGAAAAAGGAGTGCCTACCCAAGAGATTGTCTTAGCATCTCATAATAAATGTAAGAAAATATACATACTCCCCTAGGCTAACTCCGTATTCATTCTACTATTCTGTTCATCAGGGTATTTTTACTTATAAAGAAATAACAATGACTCAAAAGTATGGTAAAGCTTGACATAAGATATAAAATGTTTAAAATTAAATAATGCTTTAAATATTGTTTGAGGTAATATGTCTAGTTGCTTTGCTGAAGCCAACAAACTATTAAGAGAGGGAAAAGTTGAGGCAGCGATCGCTGCTTACAAAAACTCTACAGAAGAATCAAGTTTTCACTGGTTACATCATAATTTGGGAGAATCTTTTGAAAAGGTTGGCAAGATAAATGAAGCAGAAGCAGCTTTCCGTCAAGCATTAGTTATAAATCCTCAATCGGCTTTCACAATTTATAAGTTAGGTGTAGTTTTAAGCAAACAAGGTAAGTTTCAGGAAGCTGTAGATTATTTGCGTCAGGCCGTGGAACTGATAAAGGATGTACCAAAGGTTGATCTGAACTTGGGGATTGCATTAGTAAAGTTAGAAAAATGGTCAGAAGCAGAAAAATATCTTCAAGAAGTAATTGAATTTTGTTCTAAGTCTTTACCAATTCCTCAAGAAGAAGTTCGTGGAAAAGCTATTGTAAATTTTTATGCCTCAGAAGCTTATTATTATTTAGGTCAATCCAAATCTAAGCAGGAAAAATGGTCAGAAGCAGTTGAGTTATATGAACAAAGTTGGAGATTAAATGAAGGTCAAATAAATTGTTGTTTAAGTTGGGCAAATGCTTTAGGTAAATTAGGTAGATGGTTAGAAGTTGTTGATTTATATAATCAGAATTTGTTTTTATTTGATGATTCTAGTGAAGTTGTGTTTCTTTTAGGGCAGGCCTTGGGGCAGTTGCAACGTTGGGAGGAGGCAGTTGTTGAGTATCAGCGCGCAATTGATTTAGGTTTTGATGGGGCGGAAATTCGACATCATTTGGGGTATGCTTTGGAGCAGTTGGGGCGTTGGGAGGAGGCAGTTGTTGAGTTGCGGTTGGTGGTGGAGGTTAATCCGCGATCGGCTCAGGTGAGGCATCAGTTGGGGTATGCTTTGGGGCAGTTGGAGCGATGGGGAGAAGCGGAGATTGAGTTACGTAAGTCGGTGGAATTGTATCCAGAGTCGGCTGTGGTTTGGCAACAATTGGGGGATGTTTTGGAGAAGTTGGGGGAGAGGGATGAGGCGGTTGAGGCTTATCAGAGAGCTTTGGAGTTGAAGTCGGGGGAGGCTGGGGAGGCTTCAAATTGGCAATGTAAAAAAAATAGTATCTTAAAAGTTAATCGGAATAAACGGCCAACTTCCCTGAATGTCCTCTTTGTGCTTTACGGCGATATTGACTGCAACGGTGGTTACCATGCCCAACTCCATGCTACTCGCTTACTGGCTCAAGGTGTTGATTGTCTATTTGCTGTTCCTGACAGTTCTAATGATGTGGACATGCTGCGACAGACCTTGCGCAGCATGTCAAAGCCCTTCCTGGTATGGCCTTTTTCAAGGCTTCTGTCACCTCATACCCGTTTACCTTTTGCCGATGGTCGCAGCCCAGATATTATTCATGCCTGGACTCCCCGTGAAGTTGTACGGAAATGTGTAGAAAGGCTACTGAAACAATACTCATGTCCCTTGGTTATCCACTTGGAAGATAATGAGGAATATGTGACTGAAGCTAAGGTGGGAAGACCTTTTGTTGAGTTGGCTAAACTGCCGGAAGTGGAACTAGACAAGCTTATTCCCCTTGAGCGCTACCACCCCATCAAGGGTAAGGCTTTTCTTAACCAGGCTCAGGGATTGACTATGATTATTCAGACTCTCAAGGTTTTCAATACTGGTAAGGTAGCCGAGCTGGTGCTAGCTCCACCAGCAGATGAGAGCTTGTTTTATCCTCGACCCCTCAATCTGGACTTGCGTCGCTCCCTGGGTATTCCTGAAACTCACGTGGTTCTGGCTTACACGGGTAATGTGCATAGTGCTAACCAGCATGAGGTGCGGGAGCTATACCAAGCTGTGAAAATCTTGAATCAACAGGGATGCCCTACTGTTTTGTTGCGCACGGGTTTGAATCCTGAGGAACTAGGTGTTGAGAGTTGGGGAGGGGTTTATGAAAAATATCTGGGCTGGGTGGAGCGAGACCAAGTGCCGGAAATTCTGGCAGCAGCAGATATCTTAGTCCAACCAGGTGTGCCGGGTGTGTTTAATGACCAGCGTGTTCCTTCAAAGTTGCTGGAATATTTTGCGATGGGGCGGCCAGTGGTGCTGCCGAAGACAAATTTGGGGTTGAGGGTAAAACATGGTCAGGAAGGGTATGTGCTGGAAAAGTCGGATGCTCAGGGTATTGCGGGGGCAATACAAAGGATTAAGGCTGATAGAGAGTTGGCTCGGCAGTTGAGTGATGGCGCGGTTGAGTTTTATTTGAGTCAGCTTGAGCAAGAGTTGATGGGAACTAAGCTCAATGATTACTATCGCAGCCTGAAGGAGGGGCGACTAACTGAGACTGTTTCATCTCTAGCTATTCAGGGATCTAGGGATGAGAAGCGACAAGGGGAGACCTTTTTTGTAGTTACGCCTTGTCTTAACGCTGTAGCAACAATTGATTATACTATTGAGAGTGTCATAAGTCAATCGGGTGATTTCTGGATTCGATATCATGTTCAGGATGGTGGTTCAACAGATTTGACTCTTGAGCGATTGCAATACTGGGAAACTGTAATCTCAAAAAGAAGTCCTTATGTACAATGTCGAGGGGTGGAGTTTTCTTGGGCTAGTCAACCAGACGAGGGAATGTATGATGCAGTGATGAAGGGTTTTGATAGTTTTGAGATGGCGCCAAGAGAGTTTATGACTTGGATTAATGCTGATGATGCTCTGATGCCGGGGGCATTATCTGCGATTTGTCAGATTGTTCAAGAGCATCCAGGAATTGAGTGGATTGGTGGACCCCAATATGTGTTTAAAACTGATATACAACAGCGGGTTCTACAGCGCGGTACTCCTACCCCGACAGCGGTGATTCGCGCAGGCTTGTGTGATGGTCAGCACTGGGAAATGTTGCAGCAGGAGGGAACTTTTTTCAGCAAAGCTTTGTGGTTTAAGTCCAAGCATGGGCTGAGAGGATTTGCGCTTGCGGGTGATTGGAACTTATGGCGTGAAATGGCGCATCATGGGCTGTATTATCAATACCATAGTCCTTTGGGTGCTTTTCGCAAGCGTCCTAGTCAGCTATCTGTGGAGCGGATTGGGGATTATCGGGCTGAGATTGATCAGGCTGTTCCTTTGGAGGTTAGAAAGGCTGCGTTTAAGCAACTCTATCAGGAACAGCAGTGGGAAGGGAATTTAATTAAGCCTGATGGTGCGTCTGGGGCAATGATGCTTGATACTGAGTCGGTTCAGGAAGTTTATGAGAAGATTAGAGGTGTTAAGGAGGTTAATTTAATTTCGGAATCTCAAACTGAGACCGATAGTTGGTTTCATCAGGCGAGGAAGTTGCACCAAGAGGAGAAACTGATGGAGGCTGTCGGTGCTGATCGGAGTGCGATCGCGCAGAACCAGAATTTGGCTCAGGCTCACTACAACTTGGGGCAGGCTTTGGCGCAATTGGAAAGATGGGATGAGGCGGTTCTTGAGTATCAACGGGCGATTAGTTTTGGTTTTTCTAGAGCTGAGGTGAGGCATCATTTGGGGTATGCTTTGATGAAGTTGGAGTGTTGGATAGAGGCAGAAGTAGAGTTGAGGAAGGCGGTGGAATTGCATCCAGGCTCGGCTATGGTTTGGCAACATTTGGGGGATGTTTTGCAGGAGTTGGGACAAAGGAATGAAGCAGTTGAGATTTATCGGCAGGCGTTGGAGATTGAACCGAAGTCGGTAGAAATTCTTGAGCATCTAGGAAACACTTTACATCAGTTAGGTTTTTTAGACGAGGCGATCGCTGCTTTTCGGCGTGCAGTCTGGATTAAACCCAATCTAGTAAGGGTTCACGATAAGCTAGCAGCTATTTTTTGTAAAAAAGGTCAACAAGATCAAGCTGAAATTTGGAAGAGACTAGGGCAGGGTTTAAAATCTTATTCCCCCACTTTAGAAGAACTTATTCAGCAGCAAAAGCAATTAGAGGAAGCTGTTGGTGTTGAAACAATAGATGTTCAAGTTAACTCGGATGACCCTTGGGAAATACCACAAAAACTAGCGGATATTTTACGAGACAGAGGAGAGTTGGATAAAGCTGTAGATGCTTATCGCTATGCCATTGATGTCAATCCTAGCAATTCCCAGTCTTACCAAAATTTAGGAGCTGTTTTAAAACAGCAAGGTAAACACAAAGAAGCAGTTATTGTTTATTCTCAAGGAGTTAAATTAAATCAGAACCATTTTAAGGTAAGCCAAAATCAGCGAGATTCAACAGATATTCCTATTAAACAGAAATTGGATTGTCAGCGTAAAATTCGTCGGGTTGCTGTGATTGGTAACTACTTACCACGGAAATGTGGTATTGCAACTTTTACTACTGATTTGTGCAATGCTTTGAGTAAGGAATGCGAAGATTTAACTGTGTTGGCGTTAGCAGTAAACGATCACGAAAGAGGATACGATTATCCATCAATGGTTGCGTTTGAAATACAACAATACTCCATTACTTCTTACAGACGTGCTGCTGATTTTATCAACCAAAATGATATAGATGTAGTTTGTTTGCAACACGAATATGGAATTTTTGGTGGGTCAACAGGCTGTCATATTTTGACATTACTAGAAAGGTTACGGATGCCTGTATTGGCAACTTTGCATACAATTTTAAAAAATCCTAATGAAGAGCAAAATTTAGTTATTCAAGAGTTAGGTAATATTTGTGAAAAGTTAGTTGTGATGACTGAGCGTGGAAAAGTTTTTTTGCAGGAGGTATTTGGTATTCCCAAGAGCAAAATTGAAATGATTTCTCATGGGGTTCACGATGTACCTTTTACCGATTCTTCAACCTACAAAGATAAATTTTCTCTGGGAGGTAAAAATGTAATTTTGACTTTTGGTTTACTCGGACATAATAAAGGCATAGAATATGTTATCCAAGCAATGCCAAAAGTTATTGAGCAGTTTCCTAACACAGTTTATCTTTGTGTTGGTGCAACTCATCCACACTTAGTAGAGCATGAGGGAGAAATTTATCGGGAAAGTCTTGTGAAGTTAGCTGATGAACTTGGAGTGGCCAAAAATATTATTTTTGTTAATCAGTTTTTGGAACTCGATGAGTTAATAGAATACATAGGGGCAGCCGATATTTACATTACTCCTTATCTTAGTAAAAGCCAAATCACATCGGGAACATTAGCTTATGCTGTCAGTGCAGGTAAAGCAGTGATTTCTACTCCTTACTGGCACGCAGAAGAGCTTTTGGCGGATGATAGAGGTATTTTAGTACCATTTAGAGACCCTGAGGCGATCGCTTCAGAAATACTAAATTTACTCAAAAACCCACAAGAACTAAATGCGATACAAAAACGCGCTTACGTTTATGGAAGGGATCTGACTTGGTTCGCCGTTGCCAAACGCTATATGGAAACATTTGTTAATGCCTGTTATTTTCAGTAGATGGTCAATTTAAAGAAGGATTCAAGACATGGTTAAAATACTATTTCATCATATTCCTAAAACTGGTGGTACAACAATCAATAAATACTTTGCTTCACTCTTTCCCAAAGAAGAACTGTGGACGAGTGGTTTTATCAAAGGAGAGCGTCAATTTTTAAGGGAAACCTTGGGGAAATCAAATTTGACCTATGACGATCATCGTTGGGAGTTATATTTTAAGCAATTCTCTTTTATTGGTGACCATTTCAATATGATAGAGAGAGCACCTGCTGATGTATTTAAATTTACTATTCTCAGAGAGCCTGTTTCAAGAACAATTTCTCAATATAAGGATTGGCAAAGACTTAATTCATCTGATATTGAGAACGATCCACCTATTGTAAAAGAAGCTAAAATCTTGTCTAAGAATCTATCTATAAAAGATTTTTTAAATGTTAATAATCCCTATATGCAGCGTAATTTTCATAATTTACAATGTAAAAGTTTAATTCCTCCATGTCTTATTCGTGAAGCAAAAACCAATCTTCTTTCTGAAGAAGAATTATTATCTTATGCTACCGCAGCCATGGAAAAACTAGATTTTGTAGGACTCACTGAAAAACTGTTCGATTCTTTAAATATTGTTTTATCTATGATAGGGTTTGAAAAAGTGGAATCAATTGGGCATCATAATTCAACTCGAAATAAAACAGAAATTCCAGAAGAAGATTTAGAAGTAATTATCGGTGTTAATAAAGCTGACACTGCTTTGTATAATAAATTTCGAGAAAAATTTGAAAATGAGTGTTCTTTTCCATAAAATTACAGTTTTTTTAATTAGTATAAAGTGATGGAATAAATATTTCAAAAAGTCAAAGTTAATGAAACTATATTTTCTGCACATTCACAAAACAGGTGGTACAACACTAATAGATTTTTTTAGTTCCCTATTTGCGGAGGAAGAAGTTATGCCTAGAGATTTTATGGACAACGAAAGGGAGTTTTTAAGACAAAAACTCGATCACCAGCATTTTAAGGATTTAGATTATGAGGACTATCGTTTTAGTTACTACTTGAATAGATTTAATTTTATAGGTAGCCATTTTAATCTGCTGTTTAAAATACTAAATGATTGGCTAACAGTTACATTTTTAATAAATCCTGTCCATCGAGTGATTTCTCACTATAATGATTGGCGAGGATTGGAAGTTTTAGATATTAATAATGATAAAATTGAAGGTCAAAATGCGAAAAATATCACTAAGCAACTAGGGTTGCACGATTTTTTAGAGATTGATGATGTGGATATGAGAAACTATTTTTATAATTGTCAATGTAAAAGGCTTGTTTTGGGTTGGTTTACGGAACAACAGGTTGATGCAATGTCAGAAAACCAGCTTTTGTCTTATGCCTTAGAGGCTTTGGGTAAGATCAGTTTTGTTGGAATTACTGAAAAAATGTTAGAATCAGTTAATATGTTATTGAAAATGAATGACATCTCGCCTCTAGAGTCTCTTGAGCATCTTAATGCAAGTAATAAAGCTCCTGATATTGATGACCGTACTATTGAAAAAATAGTCGAATTTAACCAAGCAGATATAGAGTTATATCATCAGTGTCTCCAAAAATTTGAAAAAATGCTCATTTCAAATTGACTGATATTTTACATTAGCACTATCGCGAAAGTTTTAGTTAGTAACAAAATTAGACCATGATTGAATTTGATTTAAGCAATGGACTTGCCGACCTGAGGGAAATTTTTGATCGAGACAACGACAATTTGAGGGAACTAGATATTCAAAGACAATATAACTATTATTATTCCTATGCTGAATCTTGGCAACCTCGGCGGGTACTAGAAATAGGTGTGGGCAAAGGCTACTCAGCAGCATCAATGATTAAGGGATGTAGGAAAAGGAACTCGCTACAAAAGTTGATCGGAATCGACAATCAGTCGCCTGATCAAAACTTGCAAGCCGAACAGTTTATAAAAAACCAGACTGACGCTGGAGTGAAATTGATACGTCTCAATACTCAGCAAGGAACTTTACAGCAAAGCTTTGGAACTTTCGATTTAATTCACATAGATGCAAATCGAACATTTAGAGGTCGCATTAACGATATATTGCTGGGGTTGTCAGTCTCTAATCCCCAAGCATTTATTATTGTAAACGATTCTTGCTGCGGGGAAGTACGGGCAGCCATAGAGGTAGTTACCAAAAAATATTCAGGAAGTTTAGAAGTATGTTTTGTTCCCTCTTTAAAAGGGCACGGAATAATTAGAGTTTCTCGTTGTTTTCCTGAATTGTCCGACAAACTAGCTAGACAAAAGATAATTGATGCAATATCTAATCCTTTCCCAGAAATCAACTTTTCTACTGTTCGTCAGGCTCATCAAAAATTTTCTAGGTACATAAATTCTCAAACTCAGCCACAATTAGATCAGAATAGTTTAATTTTATGTTCCCAAACCTTGGGTATAGTTCAATTGTTTTTGGGACAGGTTGTAGAAGTTTTTGAAAGGAGTTTTGATTTTTATAAAGAGCAAGCATTTACAATAGTTGATTGCTCTTGTTTGAACTATTTTAGAGGGATAATTAAAAACAATAGCGATAGTCTAAGCGCTTTAGCTGGCGATGAATTTTCACTCAACTCTAGTAGTTACGAAAATTATGATTTGTATTTATGTCAAGATATATACGAAAAGCTTTGTTTTTTGTATCAGTTGAGACAGCAACTGAAAAATCAAGCAGTTGGAAATTGTTTTGCTTACTTTGTTACTAATACTACAGGAATTTTTCAAAAATTAGAAAAATTCCTATCAAATCTGGGTGTAAAATTTGGTAATTTAGGGCAATCATTAGCTATAGATACTCTAGATGAAGGTAGTTTTTTATTTCTACGAGAAACTTTGAACATTTTAATCGATCTGCTGTTCATTCTGAACTGTGAAGTTGAGTGTCAATATTGGATGCAATATTGGGATGTTAAAGATAATCAGACTTGGCAAAAGCTTGTTACTCTCCCGTCAAATAATCAAGAAGTACCAATTCCTTTTCCAATTAAAACAAAAAAAGAATATAATGATTTTTATAAACAAGAAAGTTTGGGGAAAAAAGATTTACCACCTATCAAATCTCGTTTAAATTTAGATTCAAGTATTTTACTTAATGAAATCTTTGATGTTAACAAGTCCAGTACTCATGCAATTAGACTGAGCAGTACAATTAATTTTGTTTCCTACCTGATAAATATGTTGAAAGAAAGACATCCAGATGAAGAAATTCGTTGGTTAGATGTCGGCTGCGGTCAAGGTTATGTTGCTAATCGTATTAACTTTGGTGGAACAGTTGTTGGTATAGACTTGGCGGACAGAGCAATTAAATTTGCAAACGCTTCCAGGCTAACAGAAAAACATCGGTTTATTGCAGGTAGTTTTTATGATGCCATAGAATTAATTGAAGGCAAAAAATTTCACTTGATAACTGCCACTGAAGTCATCGAACATATATTTGATCCTATAAGTTTTATCAGCGAATTATCAAACTATACTTGTGATTTAATTTATGCTTCATCTCCCTTGTTGGAAAAAGTTCCATATCGCCCCGCACAAGGGCATCTGTGGAGCTTTAGTTTAGATGCTTATGCCAGTTTATTTGAAACAGTTGGTCTGAGAGTAACTCTAGCGAACATGATTTATATTGGGAGGTATATTGGAGGACATGACTGGCTGTCAGTTGCAGCTACAAAGCGAGAACCTTTGAGAAAACATTTTAAAAAAACTGAGTAAAAATTAGGAAAAACCTCTAGTTGTTGTAGAAATTGGAGTTTATGGAGGCAAATCATTTTTGCCTCAAGCCCTTGCATTAAAAGCGAACGGGCGAGGTGTTATTCATGGCATAGATACTTGGTGTGCTGAGGAGGAAATTAAATTTGCAAGCAAAGAAAAGCAAGTCAAGTGGCTGAATAAGGTTAATTATGAAGATATATATCAAAGCTTTTTATCAGCTTTAGAACCTCACAATCTAAATGAGATAATTAGAATTCACCGTATGACTTCTACTGATGCAGTTTCTATGTTTGACGTCATTAATATTTTACATATTGATGGAGGTCATTCTGAAGAAATATCTTGTCAAGATGTAGAGCTTTATTTACCTAAAGTTAAGAAAGGTGAATTTATTTGGTTTTACGATATCCGTTGGGCTAGTAAAGCTCGCAATATCTTGGCTTTTAAGTGTCAACTACTTAAGACGGTAGGAATGAATAACAACTGTGAACTTTACCGCAAACTTTATTGATGCTTTCTACGCTACTACAACAATAAATTTTCATATATTTCACTATTCGCTAAGGAAGTAACAAAAAAATCTGATTTTAATTTTTTCTTGAGAATATAGTTTTTGTGATAAAAGTAGGTTTCCTCTATCAAGCCAAGTTCACTTGCTTTTTTTGCTGCTTCTATTCGGTTACGAAAATAGAAGGGGTATCCTTCTCCAAGATATTCTCTAACTGCTAGTAAAGGATTTACTAAAATAGGAGTGTTCCTAACAATACATTCAATAATTGTATTAGTAGCACTAGCATCATATAGGTCTAAATAAACTATATTTTGTGAAAATAAATCGTCATAGTTAGAATCCGAAAGATAGTTGATAACTTCTACAGATTGATAATCTGGATGCAACTTAAATAACTTTTTTTCTATTTCAAACAACTTATCCAAACCGATTCTACCAGGATTAAGAATCGCTTTTTGAAAGTTATTAACGGGCAAATAGTAAATAGAATGTAGCTTTCTCAGCCACCAGCCAACTTGAACGATTTTTGGTTTGGGATTTGACAAAAACCTATCCATAGAAAACTTGACTTTGGGTGTTTCCGTGGGGTGTATCAAGCTGGCAAGGGGTATATCTAGATACTGTTCTAACCATTTTTTATGGTACTCAGACAAGCAAAACAGACCTTGGCAATATTGAATACTTTCCTGCCATAGCTGGCTCGAAAAAATGCCTTGAGGTGCTAGTATATAGTTAAACCATTTAGGCATATTGGGTGGGCAATGAATGAAACCAATCCAAGGTTTTTGGTAGGGTTGTGGGTTATTCAGAAAATCTCCAGGATCTCTTCCCCAGCCAAACTTTTTTTCTATGAACCCATCAACGAATATTCCTCTGTCATTATGCAAATCTCTCAAACTGTTGCTCGCGTAAGACCACCCACTTCTGTGATTTCCATAGTTGTGTTGTAGTGCTAATGTTAGATTAATTTTCTTGGGATAAGTTTTCATCAGTAATTTTAACTGCCAATCTATATTTCAGAGTCAGATAATATTTGTTTTAAAAGGCGATCGCATTTTTCCTCGCATTCTTCAAACCAAGAATCGGGATGATATTTTGGCCACAAATTAATTCTATTTTTTTTA
>JAJEAQ010000733.1 GCA_022822685.1 Trichodesmium sp. jk18x7bins.61 | reverse complement strand
GGAGGGGTCAATACTAATACTGCGAAGACAAGTTTTGTTCTTTTTCCTCTAAAGATTTATTAATAATTGAGAAAATTATGGCTTCAAAAAAACTATCAAATTGATATACTTGGCTCCTCTAATTCAGAAGAAGTGACTAATATTAAAGAGCTTTTAGTTTTATGAGGTAAAGTATTAGCCCAACACAAATTAACTGTTTTAGCTGGTAGTTGTGGAGGAGTGGGAAATATAGTTGCTGAATCTGTATTGATGAATGGAGGAAAAACCATCGGGATTTCACCATGGGAATTTCATCAAGAACATCTAGAAAAATGTGGTGATGGGAGTAATTGTTTTTATAATTTTATTTACACTGGTTTTGGTTTTAAAGGTAGAAATGTAATGCTGGTTCGTAGTTCTGATGCTGTAATTTTAGTCTGTGGTTAATCTGATACATTAAATGAGTTAACTATTGCCTATGATTCTATGAAGCCGATCACTTTATTGGCAGGTTCTGGAGGTATTACAGATAGAGCTTCTAACATTTTCAGAAATTTTAAAAAGTTCAATGATTTTGGTGAACAGAAAAAACTCCCATGCATGATTACTTCTAATTCTCCTGAATCTCTTGTGAGAGAATTATTGAAAATACTTTGGGGAAAGCAGAAGGCGTTTGGGAGTAGTTAGCAAGGGATTGCTGATTCTCCGAGCATTAAAAATTAGGTATGCGATCGCCAATCTGCGTCAAGACTTAGGTAAAATATTCAATATCTAAGTTTCATTTTGTATAATAATGGAGGTGAAAATGGTTACAGATTATAACAGTATTGGCCTTAAATACACAGAATGTACACATAGAAGGTCATATCTCTTGTCTGCCGAATGCTATACATATTTTAATATTATCGGCGATGTGGCGGGAAAATCTATTCTAGATTTAGGCTGTGGAGACGGATTTTATAGCAGAAAATTCAAGCAAAAAGGTGCAGCAAAGGTAGTGGGCGTGGATACTTCTGAAAAAATGGTCGAACTAGCTCGAGCAGAAGAAGCGAAATACCTTCAAAAACTTGAATATATTGTTTGTGATGTTGGTAATTTAGGCAAAATTGGCAGTTTTGATCTAGTGGTGGCCTCCTTTCTCTTGAATTATGCTTCAACCAAGGAACAACTGCTGCAAATCTGTCAGATGATCTCTACAAACCTAAAGCCAGAGGGGCGTTTTGTCAGTATAAACAATAATGTCGAACAACCGCCTGAGTTTTTTGAAGCATTGATCAAATATGGATATACCAAAAGTATTCCTGAACCACTTCAAGAAGGCACGCCCATTACCTTAACATTTATCAGTCCTACTGATGGCGATAAATGCACTATAGAAAACTACTGTCTCAGCAGAAAAACCTATGAATGGGCTTTTCAGACTGTTGGCTTTCAAGGAATTCGCTGGTATACCCCCATGGTTTCTCCCAAAGAGGTAGAAGAATTTGGTCAAGAGTCTAGGCAACATTTGATCGATTCTGTGCCCTTCGTCGGTATTGAATGCTGGAGATCAAATGTTAGGGCGTGATATTTCTGAGGCAACGCTACATCAATTCTCCTGAATCTCTTGTGACAGAATTATTGAAAATACTAGAAATTAGGTGAATAATATTCTACTCGTTATAGTTAACAATATGAGAATATGCCTGAGATTTCAGAAAAAATTTTAAGTTGAGGGGCTCTCATCCCGGCAAAGAATTAAGTTGAGAATATTCAACTCATTGGAGGTTAAAAGATAGCGATCACTATATATCTTCTCCCGCATTTCTTCTAAACTGTAGCTACGAAAAACAATAAAAGGAAACTCTTGATATTTCCGGCCAATGGGTAAGGTGTCATAGGTAGGATAAAGGTAGTGAACATATTTAGACAACAAGGTTCTAAACTCAGTTTCTTCTGCTTCTTCTTCCGTTTCCCACTTAAAATTTTTGCTCATCAACTCCCCACTCATAAATACAAATAAAGGTACAGCATAATACTGGTCTGAATTTTGATTATTTTGTTCAAACCATTGAGATCTGTCTATATTACAATCATTTAGAAATTTTATAAACTTTGAAGCGCTATTTTTTATTGCAGATACTAGATTAGGTGGGTAATCTTTGTCTCTGCTAATTTTATTCATTTTATCGACTAAACCCTGATTAGCAAACTGCCTGATTTGTGATTCTAATTTCATCAGGTAAGTTTCCTCTAACTTTTTCCCATGAATAGGCACAACTAATAAATTACCAGTTAGATGACTTGTTTCTATATTGCCAAAATTTAGTAATTTATCAAGTTGATTATACCAATGGGAAGGTTTTTTTTTAAAATCTTTTATCAATGAAATATAGGAACGACATTGAGGAGCTGATTCTTTCGATTCCTCCTCATCCTTCAACAAGACAAAATCTGCACTTTTAAAAATTTCTGTTAAACTGGTATAAACATCTTTAATAATTGTTTTTTGGGGATTTTTGCGATGTTCTTTTTTCAACTCTCTAATGAGATTTGTCATCTGACTACTAAAAGTATTTCCAGTAGCAGAAACAGATTTTCCACCAATAGGAATCATCATGAACTTTTTCATTCCTAGACAATCAGCTCCCACAATTCGAGTCATGATAGACAATTTGAGAATTAATAAAATATCCCAGATATTCAACAAACTCTCTGCCAGAGATAATTTTTTTTCTTCAGCATAATCTTGTAAAGATGTACCTTGTTTTTGAGGGTAATAAAACGCGCGATCGCTCAAATAAAAAATGATCTGTTTTGGTTGATCATCCCTGGTTTTTCGAGTTCCATTTTCCCAATATTCTCCCCGCGCTCTATAAATAACTTGTATGACTTCCATTAAATTTCTTTCGATCTGGAATCGAGGGATTTCTACTAAAATAAGTTGAGCTTTGGGAAAAGATAACCCCCGACTTGCTGAAGATGTCATAAAAACAACTTTGACATCTTGTTTATACTCTTCTACCTTGCTCTTATTTTCATCAAATAAATCACCATGTATTTCTAAATAGTCTATATATTGTTCAAATTTCCGAGACTCACCCAATTTTTTGATTAACTCTTGTAATCTTCTTATATCTTGAATATAAACTAAGATTTGACCAGATTTTGGATCTTCCAAGCAGGAATTTAGATCCGACAGAATACTGTCCTGAACTGTTTTGATTAACTGCTTATTGTTATCTTTAAAATTAGCTTCATTAAATTCACTACATTCCAGGAAAACTTTATAAGTTATATCTAAACGACTAGCAGGATAAGAATTAGCATTAATAGCAATTGCTGGTTTTTTATTAAACTTAAATTCTTTCACCGAAAGCGGTTCTACCTCATCTTTAGCCAAGCGAAAGTAAATTTTATCTGGTTCGGGATCAGTCTGAGATAAATGTTGTTCAATAACTTCTTGCTCAACAATAGAAGCATCAGCAACAATAACTTTTGTATTAAATCCAAGTTGAGGATTAGTCAAATCATACTCTTTCAAAAACTTCTCAACTCCATGTAAAAAAATCACCCCACTATCATCCCCGGTTACTTCATCTATCATTATAAATAAGTGCTTTATCCTTTGGGAGATTTCTCGCATTTTCTCATGAATCACACCATTACTACGGTTATAAGCATCTTTAAATATTTTATGAAGATGCTTGAGGGTGTCTCCACCATTTGATGTTTTTCTTAAAGATTGAATCGAAACTGTAGCCACAATATTATTAGAGAGATTTTCACTAATAGTGGCATATATTCCCTGACAAAGACTATTGAGAACTCCTGTAGTTTTTTCTCCAATATCCTCGATTTCGTCTTCTGTTTTTCTGCAAAAACGTGACTGCTCTTGGGTGGTTTTTTTTGGAGGTTTGGAGTCTGAGTTCATCGGAATAAAATTGACAGTCTTTTTAGTGAAGGTATCTTGACGGAGATTGGAAAAATAACTAACTGTAGGTTGGCCACCATTTTCTTTAATAAAAATCGAATTGGTAGTGATGGCAAATATATTTTCAGGCCGTAAAGATTCCTCATGTATAGGTTTAAACTTACTGATTAAATCAATATTTACTTGAGTGCGAGGGCTGACATAAAGCAATAAGAATCCTTCGTCTATATGAGATTTGAGAAACTTAGCGATCGCTGTAGTTTTCCCTATGCCTGGATTACCTGTTAAAAACACATAAGTCTGATCACTTGAGAGTGCTTTATGAATTAATTCGGCATGAGCATCTCTTAAAGTTAACTCGGGAGTAACATTCAATTTTTGTGCTAATTCATCTGGGATGGTATCCACAGATTTGAAAAAACGATCAATTTTTTCTTGATGAGTTACGGGGGTAATTTTATCCAAACTCTGGCTAAGATTTTCGATAGATAATTCATTGATAAATTTTTTGCCATCTTGAAAACTTTTTTTAGCATTATTCCGAATCTTTCCCAAGACTTCCTGGCGAGCAATTTTGATATCTTCCTTCTTGGATTCCTGTTGATAAATTTCTGCACAAGTGGCGAGAATGTTGATATTTTTTGGTTGTAGGCACAGAGAGCTAATGTTGCGATCGCTATATCCGACGACATTAAATAGTAATGACTTAGGGTTGTCTAATATACGAGGAGTCTCTTTTTCCAGAAATTTATAAAAACTATAAGCATAAGCACCAGCTTGAATTAACTTAGTAGTTTCCTTATCCTGACGTTTAAAAGCAGTAAAATATCGTTTCAAGTCTGAGGAAAACTCCCAATCAAAATCCTGACTTTTTCCTGTATCTATCCGCAAGTTGGAAAAAACACTTTTGGTACGTATATGTTTAATATCGCTCATCAACATTCGGCGTAATACTTCTATATCATCCAGTGGCAAGAAATCCTCTGTTGACTTGACTGAAAAGATCGACAAATCTACACAAACAATTCTAATTTCTCTCCGATCACCCAGTAGTATTAAAGTATCTGCTTGCAAAAATTCTCCTTTCTTGTGGTATTTAGTAACGTAGTTGTTGAGCCGACTATCCGAAACATCAGTAGATAAAATTTGAGACAATAATTTTCTAGCTGCTTGTTGTCTATCTTGAGGGTAGCTACCAAAAGCATTATCTCCATGAAAGCTGCATTGGTAATATAAAATTTCTGGTTTTCTCCGATTGAGCTTCCAATCAGTTGACTTGATATACTCGCGGAAAAAATTTAATCCAGCAAAAAATCCTTTCAGGATAAAATATTGACTCCATCTTCCCAGATTATTATGACTTCCCGTACTAAATATTTTTTCATTCTCTGCTATCTTCCCAACCATGGTTAGTAATCTGAGTTTCTGTAAATCCTGACGATATAAATCACCAAAGCGATTCTCATATTTCTGGTATTCAATATCAGCAAGTACACCAATATTAAATCCCACCTCGAATAAACGCCCTAATTTTTCAGCTATCATAATTTTTCCTTGGCCTCAAATTTTCAGAAATTGTAGGTTGGGTTTGACTATTGTCTAACCTAAAAAAAACCAATGCTTATACCAATTATGTTGGATTGAGACAGCCTCAACCCAACTTACGTCTCTACGTCTCCTGTTAAAAAAGAACATTAAAAACTTTATCAACCTCTGTCAAAAAAGCCAAAGCATTAAAATCAATATTTTCTGTCATCTGAGGAAAATTTGCCAAAGAGCCCAATGCCTGATCACCAATAATATTTTCATAAGGGTTTAACTTGAAATTCTGATTGCTTTTATTTTCTTGTTTTTCATATCGAGAAAAGTGGAAAAAAGTCAGATATTGGAGAATATCATTTTTCAGAGAGCCTTCATAAACTAAACCTTGCCGAATATCCTCATCATCCATCACCCCAGAATAATATTTTCCTAACAGAGTCGAATATGAAATAACACCATTATAGAATCGCTCATCTTCTGTCTTTTTCCCCCCCACAGAAATGCTGTTCAACAAATTAAAAAATACTACAGATTCTTGAGTACTATCTTCCGCAATACTCGTTAATTGTCGAGTATCTTGAATATATAAAGACTTGATTCCTTGTTTTTTGAGTCTGCGCACATAATATTTATCAAAAAGTACAGGATATATTTTTATGTCATCTCGATTTTGATTCATCCCTTTGATAATAGCGGGTGACATGAAATATAGTCTCTCATTGTCTTCTTGTTGAGTAATATGTAACCTACTGGTATAGGGTGCTTGTGCTACATATAGAAAATGTCGATATCCTTGTGAGTAAAGTTCGCTGACTGTATCTATTAAAATAGGTGGCTCCTCATACATATCTCCCTGGCTATAGTTATCAAAAAATGTGGTCAAAGGTTGAACTTTGACACTGCCATTTTCCGAACGTTCAATACTAATTACTTCCCCTAACAAATTGGCGATTCTATTATGACGATTTTGACTACCTGTTCTGGAGTCGCTGACTCTACTGGAAACAATCATAATTGCTAGTTTGTCTAGTGGGGTAGAGTCAGAATTATTATTGGGAGTAAATTTTTTAGGTAACACAGAATATAGAGAGTTTAAACCATTCCTAATTTTGTATGAAGGAGGTTTTTGATTAACTTCAACTTGGAAACCTTGAGAATTACATCGATATTTATTGCTGAAAATAAAAGCTAATATCTTAGAAAGATTAGCCAGAAACTTTTCTACTGGAAAAGGATTTTCGTGGGTTCCCTCATGGAGTCGCACCATTGGGATAAATAACTTTTTTTCTGCTCCTGAATATTTCTCTAATAAAATATGTAGGCAAAGATAGGATAGCAATGCCCAAGTAAAACGATAGATAAATGCTTGGGTTGCATTTAATTGATTTTCGTCAGATTTAAAACGTTGATTCTTGTAATTAAATAGAATCAACTTATATTTTTCATTCACAAAATTTTCGCGATAACGTTGCCAACAAGGTTCTGTATCAGGTATCCACATTATAGGTAATGCTTTGATTCCTTCTACATCATATTTCCATTCAAAAGATTGGCGATCGTCACCTTCAAAATAACATATATCTTCTATATTGATTTCTGCAGGTAGTTGACATACAGCTCGATTATTTATTCCTTCCCTTACCAGAAAAATATACCTCAGACATTTCTTATAATTTTGTCTCAAATCATCGTGAAAAAAAACCTCATTATATAGATCATTAGGATCAGTTTTGAGAATTCGTTTGTTAATACAGATTTGACGAGATTCTCTACAGTTAGGTAATTTTTTCTTTCTATCTAGAATTTCTTTGATTAAACCCCTTAACTTCTTGATTTTTTTCTGCACTCCATATTTTTCTAATCCTCTGACAAAACCCCGAAAAATCTTATCCTTTTCTGCATCATTATCCTTTCTTAATATTGGCAAGACTCGCTCATCAAAGTTCTGTACAGGATCATAATTTAATTCGTCTCCATCTTGATAACTTTCTGCTTTTGGATTTGGGCAAGAAAATACAAAATAGTATAAAAATGCTCGCGTTAATATTTTTCTAGCCCCAGTGTTCTTTTGATCTGGATTAGCTGCTAATGCATCATTTTCCTGCTGATTCTTCTGGGTAATTATCTCCAAGTTATACTCAAATACTTCTTGCCTACCACGGGCTTGAACTTTGCCATCTAACTTCATTTTTAAACCCAAAATAAACTGTGTTTCTCCTGTTTCTTTATTTGTAGTTTCTCCCAAAGTCCCTTCAATAATTGGAATAATTGGCAGTGAGTCAAAAGCTTCAGCACGAGCGAAAATATCTCGGTAATTAAATTCTTCTCCTGCATAATAAACATCATAATGTGAATCAGCTTTTGAATCATCATTAATATACTCCTCGATTAATCTTAACCGCCTAATTAAATCTTTCAGATAAATAACCCCTGGCTTATTATCACTCTCAACTTCTTTGAATAAATGCTCTAAGTAAATAATTTTTGCTTCTTTTTTCAACTTCCCCAATGTTTCCTCATCTACCAGTCTTTGTAGTTGGTTAAAATCTGAATTTTTGTCATCAACTTGTTTTTTCAAAACATTATAAAGATCTTCAATATCTTCATCATCATCAGAATCAAAATTTTCTTGAATATTCCGTTTTATTCCTTCCTCGAGCTGAGACTGAAACTCCCCAATATTCCCCACTGTAATTGTCAGTTTATGGAATTTTAACAAGGAATCACTACCAGGCCATTCAGAGTTTAAAATTAATTTATTTTTTTGCAAGTCTGTGTACTCTTCATCAAAAGGATAAAATAAGCCTAATTGACTACATTTTCCCTGAAAATCTGTTAAATTCACAGTTAAGCTATCCACAAAATCAGCAACATTTTCTATTTCTGCTTGAGATTTTAATCGACTTATCAAGTTGTCTTTTAGTTCTCCTATTTGAGTCTGAAAATTATCTTTGTTTCTAAAATTTACAGTAGCAGCACGAACACCTTTAGTAGTGGTTAAAGGATTTTCAATTGTGGTAGTACTAACAGAGGCAGCTATAGTATCGATATCTATCCGCAAACGTAGGCGATCGCTCGATACTTTAAACAAAGTATGTTCTGACAATTTATCAGAAATTTTCTTTAATAAACTGCTATACTCAACAGGCTCTAGATTATCACCCTCTCTTAATTTATTCACCATATTTGATAACTAATTAATTAATTGTATTTTTCAATTATATCTGAGAGTTAGCCACTATTATAAAATCATAATAAATATGTATTTTATTTCAAAATAAACATATTATCAAAAATTTTATGAATTTATGAAATTATTTCCTCAAAGATTGTTGATAAAATTCAGATTAAATTCTGGGGTAGGATGAGGTGGAAATATCTCCTTGCACCCATCATAATTAAAGAGTCAGGATTTTTCTAATAGTCTGTCTACTTAATGGGTGAAGTGTTGATAATCTGAGTATTTCGCTGAAAGAGAAAAAAAGATGCTCCCACTACTCAACAATTGAATCTTGACATACAACTGGTGCATCACAGTGGAAATAACCCACCAGTAACAAAATACTGAAAACCTTATCAATGAATACCTTTAAATTTTGAATTTAAATTTTTTATTTTTGCGTGGCGGCACTAGCTTCTCCCTCTTGACTACTGAGATTGATCAAAATGTCACCTTTCTTCTATCTAGTGTTTGGCGGTGGAAATAACATCAATTTCTTCCTCAGTTTGCTAGAAGTATATTTCCGGTGGGCAAATGTTGAATTATTCAGATTAATGGTAAATTACCGTAATATTTGCCCACCCTACAGATTTTAACTTTTGCCTTTTACCTTTTACCTTTCGAGTTTTAATTTCTCAACTGCACAGGCATAATTAAATAAGTCATCTTGAATCCACTCAAAGGATTTAAAACCACCGGAGTTGTAGCAGTATTCAACTGAATTGAAATCTCTGAAACTGATGGAATTGCTTTTAATCCCTCAATCAAATATTTAACATTAAAAGCAATTTCCTTTGGCTCATCAGTAGAAATTTGTGCTGCCATAGACTCTCGGCCACTACCTAAATCTTTCGCATCTACAGACAAAGATATTTCCTGATTAATACTGTCAATCGTACACTTCAAAATATTATTCTTTTGGTTAGTTAAGACAGCAATTCTTTCAACTGCTCCTAAAAATTGTTTCCGATCTACATTAATTTGATTAGTAAAATTATTAGGTAATAATTGTCGGTAAGTAGGATATTGCCCCTCTAACTTTCGACTTGTCAAACGTTGTTCTCCTAACTCAAAAATTACCTGACATTCATCAAATCTTAATGCTAAAAGAGAGCTTGATTGACACATTCCAATCATTCGTTCAACTTCTCGCAAAGCCTTGGCAGGAATTGTGACTTCAAGCTCTTCAATTTCTGCCACTGCTTCTACTTCTTCTTCACCCTCTGGTGTCACACTTTCAGTCTGGACAATAGCCAATCTATGACCATCAGTAGCCGCAAATTCTAACCCATCTGATTGTACTTTTAAATATACTCCAGTTAGGACTTGTTTAGCATCATCAGAGCTGGTGGCAAAGAGAGTTCCTCTCAAACCATTAATGAAAGCTTCTGCTGGTAATTTGACAAATTTCCCATCTTCAACATTTGGTAATTCTGGATATTCCTCTCCTCCCATGCCTCGTACTTGATAACGTCCAGATGTTGAAGTTACTGTAGCGATCGCATCCCCTTCATGATCATCAATCGTAATATTGCCATCTGGTAATCTGGAAACAATATCATTAAATAACTTGGCTGGTAAAGTCAAACTGCCACCGCTTTCTACAATTGCCGAAAAACTTGAACGAATCCCTAAACTTAAGTCAAACCCTGTTAATTCAAGGCGTTGATTTTCTTGATCTGCTGTTAATAAAACATTTGCTAATACGGGGTGATTTGGTCGAGAAGGAACTGCGCGACTAACAAGAGAAAGGTTACTACTTAAGTCACTTTGAGTACAAGTTAATTTCATAGGATTCTAGTTAATTATTATATAAGGAACCGGAAGTTTTCGGGAAAGTTTTACCTCAAACTGATATCCTAACATTCTTAACTCTGAGAATCTATGCCTTTAGGAGCAAAGCAAAAATATCAGTAATAATATTTAAAATTAATACCTGTGGAAAATGTGGAAAACTTTTAAAAAGTCTTTACTAGCCCAATGGTTTCATTAGTAAATCGCCTGTGGAAAACCTGTGGAAAAAATTTATAGAGAAAATATTGATCATTTTTTATTTTTGATTTTCATGGTTTTGACATGAGACTTCACCATATTTGTTATAGAATAAATTATTTAGACAAAAATTAACAAACACTTGATTACTTCTTTTTGCCAGAGGTCTATTTTTGAGACTATCCAATATCCAAAAATGTGATCTATTCTTTTTCTTTATAGGGTTTTTACTTTCGTAGACTACGTAACTTCAGCTCCCGCTGCCTTTAAATCCAAATCTCTGTATTCTACCTAGGTAAAAACTTCTGTAAGTATTTATACTTCAATTCCATATGTATATTGAGATTTGATATTTTTAGCCAAATTTTCCACAACCCGTCCACAAAATTTTCCACAGGTAGATTGCTTTGTGTTGGTCTGAGAATTCCAGTCAATGACGACTAGCAAAATTGATGCGATCGCTCAACTGTCGTACGGTTTGGGCCAGATTCACATCACTACTTTGTAGCTGGGTAATCTTGTCACAACTATATATAACAGTTGTATGGTCTTTTCCTCCAAAAACCTCTCCAATTTTGGGCAAGCTCAGATTAGTATGTTGGCGCATCAAATACATCCCCACTTGTCTGGCCAAACTAATTTCTCGCTTTCTAGAACTACCTTTCAAATCTTCGACAGAAACATTAAAAATCTCCGAAACAGCCTTAATAACTGCCTCTGGTGATGCTTCCAACTTTTCAGTTTGTGGATTTAAAATAGGTGCAATATTTTCCACAATCATTGGCAAACCAGATATAGAAATATAAGTAATAACTCTTGTTAAAGCCCCCTCTAGATCCCGAATATTGGAAGGATATATTGTGGCAATATATTCAATCACATCCCTTGGTAAAACCACATTTTCATACTCAGATTTTTTTAGTAAAATTGCCATCCTAGTTTCCAAATCAGGAGCTTGAATATCAGCAATTAATCCCATAGAAAACCGAGAGCAAAGACGTTCTTGTAAACTAGGAATTTGATTGGGTGGTCTATCAGAAGCTAATACTACTTGTTTACCTGCTTCATGCAAAGTATTAAAAGTGTGAAAAAATTCCTCTTGAGTATATTCTTTACCTTCAATAAATTGAATATCATCTACTAACAAAACATCCGCAGCTCGATAATGTTCCCTAAAGCCTTGCAGACTATCTTTACGAATAGCAGCAATCAAATCATTAGTAAATTTTTCTGTAGAAACATAAAATATTTGAGAATTAGGAAAAATTTCCAAACGATAGTGACCGATAGCTTGCATTAAATGAGTTTTTCCTAAACCTACTCCACCACATAAAAATAAAGGATTAAACTCTTGTCCAGGAGACTCAGCCACTGCCAAAGAAGCTGCATGAGCCATACGATTATTCGGACCTACCACAAATCGAGAAAACATATATTTTGGATTCAGATTTGCAGGTTTAGGCTTCTGACTAGATAAGCTTTCTGAAATATCATAAACCTTATTTTCAGGCCAGATAAGTCTTGATTCATCCTTATTAGCATCTTCACCCAAAGTTGTAGTTAGGTAAATTTCTACAGGATGACCGAGAATATCATGTACTACTTCAGCAATAGTTTTTACATAATACTTCTGTAACCAATTACGAGCAAAAGGGTTAGGAGTCCGAATTACTAAACAGTTATTTTCTAGTTGTTCAGCATAGGCCGTTTTGATCCAGGTTTCAAAAGTAGGTCGGCTTAACTGTAATTGCAACCTTTCTAAAACTTGATTCCACAAATTATCAAGATAAATTTCCACGGCTAACCTCTTTTTATTGGGTACAAATTCACGCAAATTAAATGTATAAAATAGTCATTGAAGAAAGCGAAAAGCACCTATGCTGAAAGCAGAAGGGAGTAATTAATGAGGGATATCCAAGGGAAGCCACTCCCCGTCTTATGACTCGACACTAATTGTGGACTAGCAAATTCCCAATTTGGGTGAGAGTCTGTCAACCCATTTATATTCCTACCCAGAAGCAAGCTACATCCGCTAGTCACCCAGAATTCCCCACATTAATTCTGGCTCGGTATTCCTGAATTCTTTCTTGATCAAAATTTTTTAATAATAACAATGACACAAGTTTTTTTTGACTCACTTCCCTTGGCATATGCTGCATTCTTTCTTAAAAATACTATTCAAAATTTTAATCCTAAACTTTTGTAGATCTGATGTAGAAATTTACTTAGTAAGATTGCAGAGATTGCCTTAATTTTGTTCAGTATGTAATTAATTATATTTA
>JAJEAQ010000640.1 GCA_022822685.1 Trichodesmium sp. jk18x7bins.61 | reverse complement strand
CCTCAAAGCCCTACTTCACCAGAAGGTTTGACGGTGGAAGAGTTGGTAGCTCAGGGTAGGTATCCTTATCAAGGTTGGCTACAACAGTGGTCTATTGATGATGAAAAAATAACTCAACAAGCTTTAGCAACTACAGGGCTTTTAGAGTTAGCAGGGCGTACGCTAGATTCTCTTTCTGGAGGACAAAGGCAACGGGCTTGGATTGCTATGGCCTTAGCTCAAGATACAGAAATTTTATTGTTGGACGAACCAACTACTTTTTTAGACTTAGCCCACCAGATTGAACTTCTGGATTTGCTCTACGATTTGAATCATTCTCAGGGGCGGACAATCGTCATGGTTTTACATGACCTTAATCAAGCTTGTAGATATGGGGATAATTTAATTGTGTTGCAGGATGGCCAAGTTGTGACTCAAGGTCATCCAGAGGAAGTGATGAAGGCAGGAATGATTCGTTTAGTATTTGGCCTGGAGTGTCAAATTATTCAAGACCCTGTAACCGGGACACCAATGTGTATACCAATGGGGCGTAAGGCGAAACAAAATCTATGACTTATTTCTTATAAATTCAATACCAAATTTAACATGCCGGGCGAGACTGAGCGCCCCCTCCACACCATCTTCTATTTTTTGGAAGTCCCTAAAGTTTTGTTAGTGGTGGTTGCGACTCTGGGAACACATCTGGATAAATCTTAGGCATAGTTTGATCCAACAGCAGACCTAAACCACGAGTTCCAAAACTCATAATTCTTGCTGGACTAGCACCGTAAACTCGTCGGTTTTTCACTGCTGTTAACCCTTTCCACAAAGGACTATCGGAATAATTGACAAATTCTGTATAATCATCAACAGCATAAGATGAGATAAAAATGACGTCCGGCTCTAATTTGATCAGTCGCTCTAGAGAAAAAGGAATAGTACCTTGCACTCCACCTAAACGACTATCGTACTTAGCTGACAAACAATTAGCCACCTCATTTAGGAAACTGCAGTTAAGAGCCTGATCTGTAAATAGATTCAATTGGCTGGCTGGACTATGTATCAAAAGCAGGGTTTGATTTTTTGGGGATTTGGCTTTGTAGGTTGCTAACTTATCAAGAATTTTTTTTGCTGCTACTTCAGCTTCAACATTCTTTCCTGTAAGTTGTCCAATATTTTTGAGGTTGGCGATCGCATCTGAATAAGTTCTTGGAACCGAAAGTATATATAAAGGAACAGCCCCTTTGAGTGCTTCCCTTGTCTGATTGTGTAAAGAAATACCAATGACTAAATCGGGCTTGAGTTGGACAATTTGCTCCAAATTTGGCTCTTGATCACCTACACTAGCAATTTGAGAAAAATTTTTGCCCCTTTCTCCAAACATATGAGATTCCTGAACCCAATCAGCCAAATTTTGTATAACCCCTACGGGTTCTATTCCTAACTCAGCTAAAATATCTAGGCACACAGGATCGAGGCAAAGAATACGCTCTGGAGTTTTCTCTAAAACAATCTTAGTATTAGTAGAGTCAGTTACAATTAGAGATGCTTCTGTAGTAGTTTCAGTATCTTGGTTCTCAGACAATTTAGAAGTCGAATTTTTAACAGGCGCACTACAACTTATCAAAGCTACAAACATTAAAAAAGTTGTAGCCAGGCGAAACACCCCCAAAAGCATTTCTAAATTTGTTCTGATTCCGGTTATTTTTATCATAGTAGTATATTAACACTAGAAATTCAGAAAATAACGAATACTAATAGTTCTTCCTGGAGCCGCAAAACGCCGTTGTTCTTGAGTTGGCGTAGAGCGCAGTTGAGCAACAACAGGTAAATATTGATGGTTTAACAAATTCTCAATACCTAACTCCAATCTTCCCAAACCAGTATTGAGAGTGCTAATAAAATCTAATGTTGTATAACCTGTAATCCTAACTTGGTCTACCCCTTCGTCAAAAGCCCGATCCCGATTGGTTACATACAACAGTTGTAAGCGATTTTTCCAACTACGCAAAGTTTGATTCTCTAAATAAAACGTTAACTTCATCGGTTGCACCTCCAGGCTACTTAAAGGCTGCCAGCCACGATTATCTCCAGGAAAATCCCCCTCACCCTCCATCCAAGTCAAGGAACCTCCGAGACTCCAGGTATTGACTGGTTGCCAATCAATAGTAGCTTCTACTCCATAGTTTCTTTGAGGACTTCGAAGCAACTCTGTAAAATTCTCATCTTCCTGGACTACTAAACTTTGTCCTTTATCCGTGTGGTTATAATAACCTGCTACGGTAAACTGTACTGACTTCCAGTTGGCACGCACCCCTATTTCATAATTATTTACTTTTTCCGGTTCTAGCAAATCATCAGTTCCAACATCAAAATCTTCCGAATTAACATCCCCTAGAAAAGCCAAGCTAGGAATAGTAAAGCCTTGGGAAAAGTTAGCATATAGACTAATTGCTGATAAGGCTTTATACAGAACTCCGAAATTCAAGGCTAAATCTGAAGCATTATTTGTACCTCCCTCAAACTCTGGTAAGGGTTCTCCTGCAATGAAGTCCTCAAAATTGTTGAGTACAGTTCCCCTCCAATCATCAATATTTGCATGGATTTTTTCATAACGCGCACCTCCAGTGAGTATTAATTTTTCATTGACATCCCAGTTCCCTTCAGCAAAAATTCCTAGGTTATTTAGTACAAAACCAGGAGTAGTTACGGTAGTATTTATCACATTTACTTCTTGATCTTCATCAAACGCTATCGGATCGTTAATCAAATTCTCGCTGTCATTTCTTTCATTTGTATAGTCAAATCCCCACAGCAAATTTGCCGAGTTAGTAATTGGTGTATTAATTTGAAATCTAGTTCCCAACTTGCTCTCATTAATTCTACTTTGGTTAACATAAGGAGCACCAGGGGGGATAGCTATACCAAATACAGCTGATGCAATTTCTCTGTCATCACCAACTTTAGTTGTGCTATCATTTTGTTGAAAGAAGAATTGACTATAAAGTTTAGAACCCCAAAAAATATTATCATGGTTATAAGTTACACTGAGATTATGATTTGTTGTTTGTGGTACTTCTTCATATTCAAGCTTGCCCAGTCTTAATTCTCTTGCTGTTTGTAGACCAGGAATTGATACAATAGCTGGATCTGAAATATTTTCTGAGAATATGCGGTCATTGTAAAGGTTATAGCTAAATGCTAGTTTTTGATTTTCGCTGATATCTATTCCTAGTTTGGTCAGAAAATTTAAGCTCCTAGCTCCATCCAAAGCATCTGCTGGAATTACATCCCCGTCAGCATCATACAATCTATTATTCTGATTGAGCGATGCCTGAAAGCGCCAGTCAAATATTCCTTGATTGCCTGAAAAACTGTAGCTAGAGTTGTAACCTATTCCGTTTCCAGGAAATGCTTCATCACCTATTGAGTCACTTATACCTATTCGCGCTTCTTGTTGAAGTTTGAATTCCGTAGGTTCGCGAGTCACGATATTGATAATTCCCCCAGAGCCTCCACTTCCATAGAGTGCAGATGGCCCTCGAATCACTTCGATGCGTTCAATAGCTGATGGCTCTATGGTGTTTATTCGCGAGCCACTCAAATTTGAATTTTGAACAACTCCATCAATCAGAATTAATGCAGGACGACCCCTCATATTTTGGGCACGAGCCTCGCGTTCGACTTGATTTGGAGGCCCATAACCAGGAACTAATCTACCCAGAATATCTGTAAGATTATTGGTAGTGCTGACGCTTCCTTGGCTTTCTATGTCTTCGCGATCAATGACAGTGACACTGCGCGGTATGTCTTCTTCTTCTCTATCGGTACGAGTGGCGCTAACCACTACTTCTATTTCTTCAGTAACGGGATTAACTGTCAGAGTTAAACCCCTATCTGTGGAAATTATTGCTGCTGTTGGCAGATCTGTTTCTCCCTCTATTGTGACTCTGACGGTGTTACCATCTACTGTTTTTGCTGTAATGTTAGCTATTCCTGAGACCGGGGTGTTAACTGTAAATTCTTCTGTATCTGGCAAAGATAGTACAGCATTTGGAATATCAGCAATTAGAGTATTTCCATCAACTGAAGTTTCTATTTCTAATTGCTCTCCGTCAATAGTTTCTAGTATTATTTCTAGACCTTCTGTTGTAGTGTTGATTCTTATATTAGTTACTTGTATTGTTTCCTGGGCTATTCTGATATTTTCCGAGAGATTAGTAATAATTATTTCTGGTTGATATAACCCTGATGCAGTGGTTAGGGGCTTTTGCATTTCGTTGACGCGGAATATTGTTTGGTTTTTTCGCTCTGGTTTGTCTGCCATCATAGTCTGCTGTTTTTCTGCATTTTTCCCTACAGTCTTAGATTGATTTTGAATGGTTGATAGAGATAAATTTGTGATATTTTTTTCTGGTTTATTTTGTACAGCATATTTAGGGATTGCCTGTTGTGATTCTTGAAATTTTTTATGATTCATCTCCTGTTGATTTTTAACATTTCGCTCCGCAAAATATACACTTAATTCTTGCTGTTTTATGTGTCTATCTTCTGTTTTATTAGGTATAAATATATCAATATTTTGCTTTTTTTTCAGGAGTTCTTGCCGACTAATTAATGTTCTTTTTTCTGATATTGGAGGCAATATTTTTAAAGATTTATCACTTGTAGGTAATGGTAAAACATCTTCATTTTCCAGATGAGTTATTAACTCTGATAGTTCTAATAATGTGTTGAGTTTGTGATTGTCACTATCTGTGCTATTCACAAATGTGTTGGTAAATTTTCCAGTAAATTTTTTCTGATTTTTTTTTTGCTAATACTCCTTGTTCTAGTATGGGTGTTAAGGGTGATATCTGATTTTTCAAAATGGGGAATTGTTTATTGTATCCTTTCTTGGATAAATTATCTAGTAGTATTGAGATATCACCTACATTAACATTATAGATTTGGTTATCTAAATTGTTTATAGAATTATCTAGAGTTTTTGTCTGGTTATTTGATACAGTTAGCTGAGTTGAAAGTGGTAATACCTTTGAGCGTGCTGGTGTTGCTAGTGCCAATGATAAAGCAAAAGCTAAACCTATTTCCTTGAACCTTTGCTCATAATTGAGATGTTTTATCATTAAAACTGTGTTTTGTCTGAGTAGTTATACTATATATTTTTGCGGTCGCTAAATTCAGCATATGATTAATGATGATTAAGAATCTCTGGCATTGGCGCTCCCTCTAAGAGGCGAACAATATCCTCGCACTTTTACTCCCCTCTGCCGTCGCGATTTTAATCATCACTATATAACCGAACAGGATATATAAGCCCTATTTCCAAAGTATTATTTCTAGCTTTCAATATTATATACTTCTAAGTCAGCTTTTGAGATTAAATTATGTTTAAATTTTGATTAAAGTTATTGTTAATAGACTTGTCGCAAGTTTTTTAAAAGTTTTTTTGCTTGAATCGTAGGTAGGGTGAAGCGACAGCGCCACCCTACAAATTTAA
>JAJEAQ010000364.1 GCA_022822685.1 Trichodesmium sp. jk18x7bins.61 | reverse complement strand
CCTTGATTTTTATAATTTTACCAGACAATAATTCTTGTTCATTCCATGTTAATGAGCTAAGATTTTTAGACTTTTCTATACCACCAGTATCGTCTACTAAACGATGACTTTTTCAAGGACAGTAATAAATTTTTCCTAAATAAGACCTCCCCCTTACGGGCGGGGTTTTAATCTATTACACCCATGAGTCGTTGAGCAGCATACCAACTATCCATCAATACAGTTGGGAATGGCAATTTCTTATTTTTTACCACATCTAATATCATTTCTTCTACATGGTCAATTTGACTTTTGTCATCACTCTCCGGGTGAGAACTACGATAATCTATAACCCAAAATTGAACAATTTTGGGATGAAAATAGGCGTTGCTGAATCAAGGGATGAATCTTTGGGGAACAGCTACATCGCTCCTTTTACTTCCTCTTCCTCTAAGCCTACAATTCATCCCACAAATATGCAACGCCTGAAAATATAAGCAATTAACTACCCCTATCCCACTAATTACTGTATGTTCATTGCCACTATACTGACGTCGGACAAGTTCAATTTTTTTTGAAGATTTTTTATTGATAACTGTATCATCAAAAATCAAATAACCGGCTTCATGAGTTACGATTTATTCTGGGATATTTTCCCACAAAGCCTGCGGGCTTAAAAAATTTTTTCGCCAATAACGATTAATTGTATCATGGCTGACTTTTTCCAGATGATTAGCAAGATTTGTAATTGTGTGATTTTTCTGACTACTTATTAAATATTGACAATATTCAATATAATTAAAGTCCATCTTAAAAGTCTTCGTGAACAATTAATTTTATTATAAACTATTGAGCAACTATAATGCCAGAGCATTCAAATAATATAGATAAATTTTACTCAGATTTGGCAGTTTTTGAGAATTGTATTGCTCAGGCGTTCGTTCGCGGTAGGGATGGGTCTCATGAGCGCGAAATAGATCGACCTTCAAGGCTTAACACTATATATAGTGCCTTTGCGTAAGTCCTGATTATATTGCATTTCTAAAAGATTGTTGGTAAAAGAATAGGTTAAATCGTTCTGTAGGGTAGTTTAGGCAAGAATATCTGGCGTTGCTGAATCAAGGGATGAATCTTTGGGGAACAGCTACATCGCTCCTTTTACTTCCTCTTCCTCTAAGCCTACAATTCATCCCGCAAATATGCAACGCCGAATATCTCCTTCTTGCTCACTAAGGTTTGAGCAGTTCGCCCTAACCCACTAATACCAAATCCGGTTATCAAAAGGTACTTTTTTTCCGTCCTCTCTCATCCTTTTGTCCTTTCCATGAGCGCCTTTTACCTTACCTTCCTCATAAAGCTCCTATCTAAAACGGATTTAGGGGTTTCAATAACTTCAGTTGCCCACACTAATAATCGATTATTAGTGTGGGTACATCACGTAAAGTAGGAGGCAAAAGGGCTTGATAAGAGGATTTATAGCATTAAACCCCTGATGGCAAAAAAGTCAGGATTTTTCTACTACTATTAGGCAAATTTCAGGTAGGCCAAGTAGATGAAAATATTTTCACAGATGCAAACAAATCTTCAACAGCCTTAAGTAGTTGAAGTTGATCCCAATTTCTATATAAATGGGCTGCGATCGCACAACCTCCACAACCTATACCCTCCTTGACATATCCCCTTTCATAAGCCTGGAATTGGGGATAACAAGACTCAGCAAAACTAAGTTGTGTCGCCATCAAAGGCACAAAACCAATTTCTCTAGCTAACCCAACAGTATCTCCAGTTTGATCCTCAGCAACCCAACGAGTTGTTCCCACAACAATATTCTCAGGCAACCAAGGTAGAGAATATTTTGCTGCTAATGTTTGCATTAAAGCATAAACAGCTAGCATTTGCGTTCCACCAGCCAACATCACCCCCACCTGGAGACTTGCAGCAATTGCCATTCCTGCTACTGCTATTTGCATCGGATCTCCCACTGCAGCAATCAGTTTTAGAGGTTGTGAAAATGGAAGCATCAAGTTAAAACCAGAAACTTGCAAACCCTGATGCACAAGAGTCAACTTTTGAGCATGATTACATTGAGGATGACTACTATTTACTTTACCAGTAGCAACAATACCCAAACCTAACAAAACTGCTAAAGCTGTAGTTGTGCCCCCAACAACACATTCACCTAAAATTATATAACTATCTTTTACTTGAGCAGCCAACTTACAACCCCAACTCTGACCTACTTTTAATAAATGTTTGACTGTTCCTATATCTAAAGCATGACCAGAAGTTAAACAATTTGCCGGAGTACCTCCTAAATCAATTGTTGGTACTGTGGGTGGGTAGACTAAACCAGCATTAAATAGGTAAAGAGGAATATTCAAAGCATCAACAACAGCTTTTGTAATTAAAACTGGAGAAGCTCCTGCATCAAGGGGTGGTAATGGATATTGGGGTTGTCTTTGAGGACCATTATATAAAAATTCCGCATCTGCTAAACAAGTATATTGCCGATCAGTTGAGGTTGCTCCTGCTGCTGAAATTCCTGGAATCAGACCTGTATTAGTAAATCCTAAAATACACCCAAAAATTGGTTTACAACCTTGATATCTTTGCAACCAATTTTTTCCCTGTTGCACTTGTGTATAAACATGAATCATTATTTTTTAATAACTGCACTCAACGTGCTTTCAATTCCGAAGTCAATAAAGAGGGAATCAGGATAAAAGTCAAATCATCAGAACTTACCCATGAGAAACACAAAACCTGACTTCATGTCGTGGAGCCTTTAATGTAGTGAGATGCCGAAAATGCAATGACAGAAATACTTTGTGTAGGGTGAGTCCTAATAATAGATGAATCTTCCATCTCTATTTGATTAAATATGGAGTTTAAATATCCGACATCTCTTGTCAATTTACTTTTAAACCTTATTCATAATCAAGCAAAACTTGTACCCATTTAGGAGGTTTAGGAATAGGGTTTCCAATCCGATCAAGCAACAATAAAGCTACCAAATGTACAACAAATAAATAAACAATATTATTCAGAAAAATCATAATTAAAGCTATTACTTGAATCAAAACCAAATTGGGTTGAGCTAATAATCCCAATTTGACAAATCCCCATTCCACCAATTCCGTAACTTGTGCAGTTAAGTATATCCAGAGGTCTTGCCCTAGCAGAATAGATAGTAACCAAAATCGAAAAAAGAAACCAATAGATCCAAGTAAAGAACCTAAAAAAATAGAAATCGGCCAATTTCCGCCTCGTTTCCACACCCCTCCTAACATCACTCCCATCAAAGCAAAAGGAATTACAAATAAAATGCTACGAGTAGGCCCCATCAAAACAGATAAAAGTAATCCTGATACTGTTGCACCCATCCAAGCTGCACGGTGTCCCCACCGCAAATAAAGCAAAGCAATTGGTACTGGAAAAAAAACCTTTAATAAAGGCCCTATAGGAAAGTAATAGTTGATAAACCAAATCAAGCTAGCTGTACTGGCCAGAAAAGCTGTTTCTACTAGAACTAGAGGTTTATCTTGTTTGTGATCGGATGGTTTAGTTTGCTCGGAAGTAATTTTCACAGATTTGCTTTGGCCTTCAAAATGATTTTGTTAACTTGAAGGAAGGAGGAAGAGTACAGAGGTGAGAAGAAGACTAACACTTCCTCATTCACTTCTGGAACGCACTCCATCACCCATCAAGGATTTATAGATGGAGTTGGGAGCGTGCTTGGCGAAAACTGGTGTTCGAGCATAAGTCATCATAACTTTTGCAACCTATCCCCCAAGACAAACATAATCAGCTAGTGCATTATAGCATAAAACTGGCAACTGAAGTCGCTGTGGTGGTTTTCATCCCTGACTTGAAAGTACAGGGCTAGGCTAAGAGCAGACAAAAATTTTTCGGGTAACTGGTATTTTCAATTTGAGCGGAGAAAATCAGCCCCTTTAAACAAGTATGCGCTCCAAGGCATGTAAATTTGGAATGCACAAAGTATTTTGCTCGCGCTTAATTAATGACTTTTTCTCTAGCTTACTCAAGACTCTAGTCACAGTTTCTCTGGCCAATCCACTCAAACTACTTAGCTCTCTATGAGGTAAATTAGGAATTTCTGTTCCTGCTTGAGAATTTATACCTTGCCCGTCTGCGAGAAACAGCAAAATATCTGCAACCCTGGCCTGAGCATCTGCTTCCCGTAACCTGAGTCGGCGATTCACTTGCCGTAAACGTCTGGCCATTAATTGGGCTAGTCTGATCCCTGCTACAGGTTCGGTGTGAATTAACTGGGCAAAATCCTGAGCAGGCATATTACAAATGAGTGTAGAAGCTAAAGTAATTACATCTGTAGAGCGAGGCACTTCATCCAAAGCTGCCATCTCTCCAAATAATTCTCCTTTGCCTAAAATATTTAGCGTTACTTCTTTACCATCCAAATTATAGGTGCGAATTTTTACCCACCCATCCAAAATAAAATATACTGAAGATCCCCAATCGTTCTCCAGCAAGATTACCTGATTTGATGGATGTTTACGGCTGTTCACATGAGTCATTACTTTTTCTACTGCCTCTTCTGGTAAGCCATCAAAAAATGGGGTAGACAGCATTAACTCTTTAATATTTGACTGGGAGTCCGGACTATACCTATCTTCCATGAGGTTATTTTTTTGATTATTGACACTCTCCTGTGAAATTTTTGGATTATAACGGGAGATTCTAGCTTCAATGACTCTTAACTAGGTTAACCAGTGAACTTGCTTAACCATCTAGAGCCAGACAAGCAAAGCTTTTTTTTAGATGGTATGCCCCAGCGCTATTAATCCTCTATATTCCAAGCAGGAAGATGGAAGAAGGATATCTACGCCTCCTGAGCCAACTCTAAGAACTTGATCAAGAAAGGAAATAAAGGTTTAAATCCCACGCTGCGAAAATTTGTTGGCCTGAAATTGAGATGGAAATCCAAATGAATTTTCCTTCTTCCTTAATTTAACAAACTGGCGCTCGGAGAAGCGCTCTCCCGGTAGGGGAGCGTCGGAATGAGAGCCAGCGTGATGTTTTCGGATCATAGGATTGCTATCTACACAGGGTTTAAATATCACCAGGAGTCAAAACCGCAATCGATAATCTGTCGGTTGAGCCTGTCGCCGACATGTTGAGCCACCTCGCCACATGTTCATGGAGCCGACAGGCTCAAGAAGAATCCCGCGGTGTCGCCATCGCGCACCGGAGTGAGTATGTCAATGACATCTCTAAACTACTAGACTTAAGCTATTATTTCAACTAAATACAACTGTCAAATTTACTATCCATCATTCTATATTGAATAATCTTGACTATAAATAATATATATGGTATATGAAAAATAATCTGAAATTATCCACCTTCAGTGAAGGGGAAAAAGGAGTAGGCAGCAGCCTTATTTCTACCTCCTGACTACTGATGACATCAAACCATGCTGTTATTCAGCAATGCCAAAATATCCTTGTTTAGGCGGGTAAGGTTGGGCCTGTCGCGCGACCTGAACATGTAGCGAAGCTAAAACAGGTCGGCGACAGGCTCAAACGGGGCTTGCATTCCCCCTGTTTCATTACTTACTTGGGCCTGTCGCGCGACCTGAACAGGGGTAGTCGGACTCATAGAGTCTTTTCCGTGTAGGCTCGGGGTGAAAATCCCTAGGGGACTAGCGTCCCGTTTCAACTGACCATTTCAGGTCGCGCTATAGTTTATATATTTAAGTTATAGTTGGGAAGCAAAAGCCCTTTGAACAAACTGCCAGGAAGTTTAAAATTCTATTAAACTTAATTTAACCCACAAATGCCAAACTCAATTCCTCAGAAGCAATGAAGTAAATAGGAGTAATGGTTGCTGTGGTATTATTGTAGCTAGAGTGTCAAAATCTTGATAGAAGGCAATCAACAGAGGTATCACTATTGAATTCTCTCAATAACCAAATTCAAGTAATAATTAGTGAAATAGATGAGGTGCTACATCAATCTAGCACTCTGGATTCTCCTAAAACTTTAGCAGAAACCCTAAGAAAGTCCAAAAGGATGCTAAAGCAAGTCCTTAATCATCTCACTCAAGATGTCGATAAAGTAAATAGTCTACACATACTCTCTGCCGCTCCTTATCCAACTCAAAAAAATACTGATTACCTTTCAACACAGGAATATCCACAACCAGTAGAAGATTTTTTGGCCTCTATTAACCAATATCTACAAGCAGATTTCAAAATACTTCAAGAACAACGACAAGCTCTGCAAGAAGAAATTAGGCAACTTGAAAGGCAAAGACAAGAGAATTATTCCCTAGCTCAACAATATTCTAAACAGCAGCAAATTATTTCTGAATTTTCTCAGGCTTTGCTAGGCCCAATACAAGAAAATTTGCTGCAACATTTGTCTCAGTTTGTCAGCCAGCATCAATCTTCAGGCTCAAGTCAGAGAGCTGTAGTTTCTAGCGAAAATTTTCACTCACAGAGTATTCAGAGTCAACCTTCTGAGATAATTACAACTTTAGAAGATGAGTTAGATGAAGCTCCTAACTTTGAGCAGTCATTTGTTAATAGTTCTAATACAGAGAATCGAGATGAGAAAAGTAGGCCAGATAAAGAACACGAGCCAAATACTCAAAGTCAAAAGCTATCTGCCCAAACAGATGAATTAAATGAGCCGATTCAAAAAGAAATATTGCCCTATCCTGGTTATGAATTTTTCGACACAGTACATAGAGAATCAAAGTCAACAGAAACAGAAAAAAATTTGCTGGCTCAAAAAGAGTCAGAATTTCAAGAAGATTATTTTCAGAATCAAGAGACTATTGATGAAGAACATGCTCTAGAAAGACTCGAAAGTACAAACCAAGAAAATCAAAATTATGATCAACTAGAAGCTCCTAGTTTTGAAGATAATGATGTTTATATGAATAATCATCAAAATCTAGCTGCTCAGGTAAAAGATGAAACAGAATTAGATAGTATTCAATTTCGTCTACCACTTACCCCATCATTAGAATTGGAAGGATCAGAAAATTTAGACAATTTAGAAAGCTCTCAAACTATCAAATCTCTTAGTAGTCTATTTGGTGATCTAGATATTAATGAAGTACAAACTAATCAATCAATTACTTCTCTTGAAGCTCAAACTAATCAAACAGATTTAACAGCTAAACTAGAAACAGATAAGTACATTCATGCATCCCCGACAGAAAGTCTATTACCAACAGAAGAACCAGATGTAAAACAGAGTCAAGAATTGTTGTTAGATACTAATACTATGCAGAAGTTACGTTCTGATTTGGAAAATTTAGAGGAAGTTGACTTGGATGAATTCATGGACGCTCCGCAACAAACTATATTGCAATTAGGTGAAGAGCAATATCCAGCAACAAAAAATAATCCTGATTTTGCTAATAACCATTCGATTCTGGCTGCAGAAACCGAAGTAACTGGCTTAGAAGATTTATTTGCAAATATAAGTCAGAATGATCTGCCGGAAAATTTCCCTTCAAGCAATCAGGAAAATATCTACACGGAAACAGAAAATGCAGAAAATGAAACAACTCTAGAAGATATTTTGGATGGCTTAACATCCTCTACAGAAGCAGAAACACTAGAAGCAGATAGTCAGGAGATTGTCAGTCTAGAAACTCTACTTCAGGATCCTCCAAATTCAGAAAAAAAAAAGTTTAGCTCATTAGAAATTGCAGAAGTAACAGAGGCAGGTATGAAACAACATCGAACCGCTTCAGCATGGTATTTAGGAATTGATTTTGGTACAACTGGTCTTTCCGCAGCTTTATTAAATCGTAGTAGTGGTGAAGTTTATCCTGTATATTGGCAGGTAGTAGCAGCAAAAAATAATTTAGATATTTATGAAATAAATCGAGAATTTACTCTCTCCACAAAAACAGTAAAAACTGATTTAAGTTATACAGAAATAATATATCGACTACCATCAATTATCTATATAGATACAAAATTACAAGTATCTGATGATTCTTCAGCAACAACTAAGGAAAAAATACCTTTATTTATACAAGATTTTAAGGCAGCTTTAAAAATAACTATCCCTTATGTTTCTATTAACTTGAGAAGAGAAAAAATGCAGGAGAAGGTAGAAGAGTCTTTTATTCTCGCTTCTAACTTTGCTGCAGCAACTGCCCAAGAACCAGTTTGTCAGTGGTCTGAAAATAAACAAATTCCTCTCAGTTTAGTTAGACAAGGATTGGTGGCTTTATTGATGACTTTTCAAGCCACAACCTCGATCAAAAAATCTATTTCCCAGGAGGAAAGAGAAACTCAAACAGTAGTTACTTTACCATATGAATACGCTTGTGGTGCAGTAGGATTAGAGCAAAAAACATTTGTCTCAGCCTTGGCACAATTAAAATCTGTAGTTATGGGTTGTCCTGCTAGTTGGCCAGAAGCTTATCGTTTTAATCTTCGGGAAGCAGTTTTAGAGGCTGATTTGGTTAAAGATGTGAATCAAGTAATTGTGATTGAGGATGCGATCGCCACTTCCCTATCAGAGTTAACTTCAATAACAGAAGATACAGAAGATCGAGAAAATTTTTCTATCTCAGAATTTAGGCGCGGTGGCATTTTAATTGTGAATGTGGGAGCAACTACAACAGAATTGGCTTTGATAGATTTACCTGCTCGTGGCCAAGATTTAACTGACTCTGACTTTTATTGCCATAGTTTTGCTTATGGAGGTAATGCTTTAGATCAGGATATTATTTGTCAACTGTTACTAAGAGATGAAATTCTTTCCACCTCAACCCAGAATCAAGAGAATCAAGCAGCATCAGGCCAATCATGGCCACGGCCAGGGGTTCCAGATTTGTCAATACGGTATCAACTACAGCAGTGGTTACGCAGTTCATCTTATAGAGAAGAATTGTTAGCAGCAGCTCGTAATTTAAAAGTGATTCTCCCCTACGAACAGGAATTTACTTTGAATATAGGCGATCGCCAATGGCATTTAAAAGAAAAAGATTTAGAAGCTAGAGTTTTGGGGCCTTTTGTACAAAAATTGAATGATGAGTTGAATATTTTTTTGAGTAGAACCGGAATTTCTCCTGTGGGAATTAACCGAGCCATTTGTACTGGGGCGAGCGGGGGTTGGGGCGCGATCGCTCGTTGGTTACGTCAAAAGTTACCAAATGCAATTATTGTTCAAGATGGAGTAGTTGAGCCTGAAAATGTTGATTTGGAGGAAGGAGATAATCAGCGATCAGATAATTTGTTATCTCCAATTGCAGATATTAAACTGACTATAGGTAGAGTTGCTTATGGATTAGCCATTCTACCTCTTTATCCACAAATTATAGATGTACCTCAGCAAAAATACAACGATTATTTTCTACTTTGGGAAATGATGCGAGTTTTTCCTAATCGTTCTTTATCTGTCAGAGAAATTTTGCAGTTACTAGAGGAAAAAGGCATCAATACTCATGTTTGCCAAGAGAAAATTCAAGCTATTTTAGAAAGTAAACTACCTCCTGGCTTAGTACCTTCAGAGGAAGACTTCATGCTATTAAGTGCAGCTTCTCAGGAAAATTCTGATTATCAAAGTTTGAAAGCAAAGCCATTTTTTTGTCAGGAAATTGGTGGTAGTGGATATCGTTTGATTGATGAACAAGCAAAGTCTTTACGAGAATACTTAAATAAGTTAGTCGCTAGTAGTAGACAAAAATTTGACGAACCTTTGCTTAAGTCTCTTGAAGTTCAAAATCATTTATAGCCGTTGCCTTTCAAGGGAAATTTATTGTCTTTAGGTGTACCGCTAGATGTTGGGTTTCACTGGCGCTCAACCCCACCTACTTTACTATGATTAATTATCTAGGTGGGGTAGGTTGGGTTGAGGAATCTTAGCTTGCTTCCCGTCATGGAAACCCAACATCATGCATAGCAGGTAAAGAAATTCTTGGGTTCCCTGTATTCTCCCTATTCCCTTTTAACTCAAATTTATTGTCTTCACATACCTCTAGATGTTGAGTTTCACTGGCGCTCAACCCAACCTACTTGATGACGGTTAATTTCTAGACATGATATAATTCTATTCCCAGTTAAAAGCTTTGTGTTTTAACTTCTCTTTCTGGTTATATGTAATATATATATACTTAAGACTTTCCTTGAGTTGTTCACTTAGAACCTACTATGCTGAAACAGTTAGGCCAGCGAGGACTTTAATCAACTCCTCTGGCCTTAATCTTTGACACCTAAAGGTGAACTTGACGCTTGTATTAGTATGTATATTATTAATGTCAGATCCTACAATTAAGGCGCAGAAAAAATGAATGAAAAATATATTTGAACCAGTCATGGAAGTGACATTTCCTGTAATATCTGGGATGTTGCTTTCATCCCTCCACGGATATCCACTTTACTCAGCAGTCAAAAAGAAATTGCCCTGGATTGGGAATTGTTCATTGATCTCAATTTCCTCAATCGAAGGTAGAAGGAATGGCAAAGGTTTAATAGAAACCCAAGAATTTTCTCGACTCAGAATTCGGGCTCCACTTTCTCAAGCTAGCCAATTCTATAGCTTGGCAGGCCAAACCTTATCAGTGGGGCAAGGACAGATTTCTCTAAAAGTGCCAACGATCGCCCCACTATCTCCAAAGTCCACTCTACAAGCACGAATTGTCATTATTCACCTAAGTGAAGAGCGTGAGTTAGTGCCAAAAGAAGAATTTATGACAGCAGCAACCCGCCAGTTAGTAAAAAATGGTATTAGTGGGCAGATAAAAGTCTTAGCTAGAAAAGTTCTATCAATCAAAAATAAAAAAATTCCTGGTTATAGAGTAGAAGTTTCTGGATTATCTGACGATGACTCACTGAAATTACAAACATTGGGGCTGGGGGGCAAGAAAAAAATGGGAGCAGGATATTTTAGATAATTTGACCGTTTTGTAGCATTTACCTTTGACGCTGGTAGCACTGACTCTCCTACCACAAAAACTTACTTTGAACAGAATAAACAGAATATTAGCTAAATCGATTCAATCTGATTATCCTAACGATTCAGAAGCCCTGACTTTGCCAGGCCATTTAAAATTAGGAATAATCGCAGCACAGGCATTTGAACAGATTGCACCGATGATTTGTCAACAGTTTGAGTTGAAAATGACTCCAAAAGAATTAATTCAAACTGTTGTATTGGCAATATGGTTGCATGATTGGGAAAAGCAAACTAAGATTTTCAGGCAATGGTGCAAGCAAAATCATCCTTGGAACTTCTAAAGCAATGGTTTGGAATCTCAACAAGATTAGAGTCGCAACGAAAAAAGCAACTAATTCGACATGAACTCCTGAGCGTAATTTTGGCGATAGATAAGCCTGTTTATAAATGGCTTTCCCAAGCTAAAGCTAACTTCAATATTGCACTACTGGCAGTCTTGGGGCATCATCTCAAAGTTAAAGATGGTAGTTATTTTGAAATTGCAAGTGATAGTTTGAGAGTTTTCACTGATGCTGAAGATTTCCAGAAAATTTTGCAACTGGGTTGTGAGTATTTGGGGCTTGATGGAGATTTGCCAAAATTCCCTAAAAAGTTTGATCAAAGTCAGTTAAAAGATGCAAGCTACAAATTAGGAGGTCATAAAGATAGCTCGTTTGTCAAAATAGATAAGTCTTATGCAGAAGATTTAGACAAACTCAAAGAAATTGCAGTAGTCGAAGCATTAGTAATAGCAGCAGACTTGGCAGCTTCAGCATTACTAGAAAAAGAGAGAGGCGATCGCTCATATAAAAAATGGATCAAAGATGCCTGATCTCAAGTAATGAAAGAATCAGACTATCAAGAAATCATTGACCAAAAACTAGGGAACAATGAGCTGTTAGATTTCCAAAAGAAAGCAGAGAAACTGGCAACAAAATCTTGGGTACTGATTATTACTGCTGGGTGTGGAGCGGGTAAATCAATAGTTCCAATTGTAGTATTTAAGCGTTTGGCACGAGAAAAGAAATTACTAGCGAAACTCTTTTTCTGCTATCCGACTACTGCAACGACTTCCCAAGGATTTATGGATTATGCAGTTCCCATGGAAATAAAGAATAAACTGCTCATGCACAGTCGCTCTTGGGTAGACGAAAAACTTAAACTCCGAGATTTTCTGGATACTTACGATAGTGATGATGGTGACAATGATAACTCTCAAGATGACTCTGTTGCCAAATCTTAAACTAAAGTAGAAGCACTGAAACTCTGGCATTCAAAACTTGTCTACTGCACTGCTCATACTATTTTAGGATTGTTGCAAAATCGCCGCCAAGGAATTTACGGATTTCCTGGTATTGCTCAGGGAATATTTGTATTTGATGAGATTGCTGCTTACCCGCCAAAATTATTTGGCACTATGTTGCAGTTTCTCCAGGTATTCTGTAATGCAAAAGTTGTGTTGATGAGCGCGTCTTTAACTCAGCAGCAGGAGCAAACTATTCAAAATATTTTAGCTGAAACTGGTGAATCAGCAGCAATAATTTCTGGCCCCAAAGAAATTGAGCAATTGGAGAGGTATCAAATTATTTCTATACCTAGCGAGGATAATGCTTGGGAAGAAGTTATTGCTGAGTTGCAAAGAGGGGGGAAAGTTTTATGGATTACCAATCAAGTTGCCGATTCTCAACTTATCTATACTGAAGCGGTAGATAAGTTCCAATCTTTGCCTTTTGCGGTTAATACTTTGGTTTACCACTCCCGTTTTCGCTATCAAGATGCTAGCATTTGTCACAAAGAACTAATTAATGCTTTCCGAGGAAGTGAACCTGCTTTTGCAGTTACAACTCAAATTGCTGAGATGTCACTTGATATTAGTGTCACACTACTGATTTCGGCCAATGCTCCGATTTGGGCTTTGATTCAACGACTGGGAAGGTTAAACCGTTGGGTAGAAAAGACGAAAGAAGGTTACAGACTAAAAACTAATGGAATTTGTAAGGCTTTAATTTATCCTTTGCGCCAAAAAAATCCCTATGAAATGAAGGATTTAGAGACGGGAAAAATTATGGTTGAAACTCTTGAAGGTCAAAATATTAATCAATTACAACTTACAGAAGAGTTAGATAAAGTATCTACAGAAGTTCCCGCAATAGACACATCAAATTGGCTGAAAACTTGGCAAGCTGCTCCCGGAGAATTAATGCCTCCTGGCTATACTATTCAAGTCATTTTAGAAGATGATGAGGCCTAGATTTTCAACTCTTCTGAAAAGCCTTTTTTAGAAGCACAAAAATGGGCAGTTTCGGTACGGATTCAGGAAGGAAAAACTCAAAAATGGGAACGAAATAAATCGTTTAAATTTTACCGAATTGCCCCTACTGAACAGGTACATTATCATCCGGTAATAGGTGCGTATGAACCAAATCAACAACAATTTTTGAGAGATAAATATGGTCACGAAACACAAGCAAGAAAAAGTCTTATTAGCACCAAATGAGAGAGTTTTAAACTGTCTCTATGGCCAACTCCTAATACGGCTATGCACCGTGCTGGTTTAGCAGGTTTATATATGTCACTCAAACATTTAACATCTGAGAAAGGGAAAGTAATAGATTGGGAGTTAGCCTCAGATGCCATTACTTTAAAATGGCAGTGTAGCGATCGCGAAGCACTTAGTTGGTTACTAACTAATACTTATCAAATTGATGAGCATCATAAAGGAGCAATTAAAATACCAGATCTAGGTGATTTTAGCACTAATCCTGGCGTACTGCTTGCCATCCATAATGGTATCCTGAATACATTTTTGCTACATTGTAAGTCTAAAGATGCAGAGAAAAAATTAGAAACTGCACGAATTGAACTAGATAAATTTTTTGGGGATGTAAAATATCAAGTTGTTAACAAGTATAATCATCAAAACTTAGGAACTTATGAAAAAGAAG
>JAJEAQ010000697.1 GCA_022822685.1 Trichodesmium sp. jk18x7bins.61 | reverse complement strand
GCCCGGAATATGATAGAGGTAGGAATACTAAACCAAATTTTTAGGTAAAAGTGAAAAGGTAAGCACAGTTGCGCTTTGATTAAGACCAGTTATAATACGGGATAGTCTGATGTAAATTAGGAGAAGCATAAATGACAAACTCAAGGATGGAATAGGGATAGACTGGGAAAAAAGGTTCTTAGAGACTTTGAAGTTAAATATTTATCAAAATCCCTAACTAGAAAAAAGGAGCTAAAAACAATTTTTTATCTGGCAAAAAGACTAAACACCAAAATAATAGTAATTTGATTGATAAATCACAAATAATACAGATACATTTGCCAGTCAAAAATTAAGAGATAGATAATTAATGCCCAGAATGAAAAACCTGAAAATAAAAGCTGGTAGCCTGGGAACATAACGCTTATGGAAATACCGTTTGACATAACCTTACTGATCATCCTCACGGTAATCAGTGGTATTGGATCCCAAGTTGTGGCATCCTCTCTGAAAGTGCCTGCTATCGTCTTCTTGCTGCTTTTTGGTATTCTAGTCGGCCAAGATGGTTTGGGCCTAGTACATCCAAACCTATTAGGTAGTGGTCTAGAAGTAATAGTGTCTCTCTTTGTAGGCTTAATCCTATTTGAGGGAGGCCTAAATCTAGAACTGAGGGAGTTAGGAAGAGTTTCCGGAAGTATCCGCAACTTAGTAACTATAGGTACTTTAATCACATTAATTGGTGGTGGTATGGCCGCTCACTGGTTAGGTGAATTCCCTTGGGCGATCGCATTCCTCTATGCCTCTCTAGTAGTAGTTACAGGGCCAACAGTAGTAGGACCTTTGCTGAAACAAGTATCAGTAGACCGACAAGTAGCCACTGTCTTAGAAGGAGAAGGAGTTCTTATTGATCCTGTAGGAGCAATTCTGGCCGTATTGGTACTAAATATCGTTTTAAACGAAGGAGCTGATCCACTCGGATTATTTAGAGACTTAATGGTGCGCTTAGGAATGGGCACTCTGATTGGTGGGGTAGGAGGATGGCTCGTAGGATTCACCCTCAAAAGAGCAAAATTTCTCTCTGAAGAACTAGCAAATCTAGTCGTATTAGCTGCTGTGTGGGGAATGTTTGGTCTAGCAGAGCAAATCCGTAGTGAATCAGGATTGATGGCCACTGTAGTATCAGGGATTGTAGTTGGGGCAGCTGAAATACCGGAGTTACGACTTTTAAAACGGTTTAAAGGACAACTGACAATGCTAGCTGTTTCAGTATTATTTATCTTGCTAGCAGCAGATCTATCTTTGGCCAGTATTGTTGCTTTAGGTTGGGGAAGTGTATTTACTGTTTTGAGCTTGATGTTTATAGTTCGCCCTCTCAACGTACTAATATGCACTTGGAATAGTCAGCTCAATTGGCGACAAAAGATGTTTGTAAGTTGGGTGGCTCCCAGAGGTATAGTTTCGGCTTCAGTTTCTTCTTTGTTTGCGATCTTATTAACTCAGAAGGGTATAAATGGTGGAGACTCTATCAAAGCTTTGGTATTCTTGACAATTATCCTGACGGTGTTTAGTCAAGGGCTGACTGCAAAGTTTGTCGCTCAAATGTTAGGAATTACTTCTAGCGCTGCTACTGGAGCTGTAATTGTAGGCTCAAATCCTCTGTCTAGATTAATTGGACAGATATTTAAAGATCGGGGTGAATCAGTAGTACTCATTGATACAGATGAGGAGGCTTGTGAGAAGGCTCAGAAAGAAGGTTTGCGAGCTTACAAAAGTAGTGCCCTAGATACTAATGTATTAGAAGAAGCGGGTTTACAGTCAGTGGGAACTTTCTTAGCAATGACTAATAATGGGGAAGTAAATCTAGTGTTGGCTCAAAGAGCAGCAGAAGAGTTTAAGCCACCAAGAGTATTAGCTGTGTATCCAAAAGGCTCTCACCAGAAAAATCAAAATGGGAAAGAGAAGGTTCAACAAGCATTTACTTCAGAGTTAAATCTCAAAAGTTGGAATAAATACCTTTCAGATAGAGAGGTGAAGTTTGGTGAAACAGTGCTAAAGCAGTTGGGATTTGAGTTTCAAAAGATTCACCTAAGAGCTTTGATTCGTTCTCAGGAGTTAATGCCACTTTTGCTAGAAAGACAAGGAAGTCTTCAAGTATTTCCTGCTACAGAAAATTGGCAACCAGGCGATCGGATTATTTATTTGCTGCATGATCCTAAACCTAAACTTCTCAAGGGACTATCCGGCTCTCATCAAGCAGCTTTAACTATAGAAAAACATCCGGAAGTTGAAGAAGTGCCTATTCCTGCTTCAGTTCTAGATTCTAGCTCTGATAGAATACTTACTTAGTGCTCGCAAAGTCAGGCTTTCGGATTCCTGCATAGGGTTCGTGTCATCGGCACAGCATTTGCTGAAAGCCCTTATGATATAAGGTTTTTCCTTGGATGATTTTGGGTAATTTATGTAGTTAAATAATAGGAGAACTCACACCATCTTCTTATCCTTTAAATATTTTTTCTAATTCACTAGCTTCTTGGCCTACAAAAAAAAGCAATTTCTTTACTAATCGCCTCCCTGAGCAAATTATCTGGGTAAACATCAAGCCTTGAACGCCTATTCTGTCATATATCAAACCAAGTTTCTCATCTACTGACTCTAGCTGTTCAGAGTTGATCTTATTTTTTTGCCAATATAACCAAGTATTAACCAGTTCAAAACCAACAGATTTATACAGTCGATTTGCACCTGTAATACTTTCTGCATCAACGCTCAGTTTAGCTAGAGAAACACCAAAAGATTTTAACTTTTCCAAACCAGCCAATAATATTGCTTTACCTAAACCCATTCTGCGGAAACCACGTCTGGTTCCCAATAATTCAATCCAACCAATTCTGGTAGCAGTATCTAAATTTTCTGTTGTCTTGATTTGACAGTTACAAAAAGCAGCAAAAGTAGAATCAGGAGCAACAGCAATTAAATTTAGTTTCTGTTGAAAGTTAGGATCATTTAACCAACTTTGTAAAGTATTAATATCCAAATTATGATGTGCCCAGTGGTCAATAAATGACTGATTGTACATTTCTACCCAAGATTGACGCTCTTGAATATCTGCCATTGTTAATAACTTAAAACCATCAGGTAACAATGGCTTTGGTAAAGATTTTTCTAAAGAGATTGCCATTGTTAAAAAATAGCGGTCAATTATGAATCCAGATTTTTTGAGAAAAATATTTTTACTGATTTGATCGTCTCGAGTAGAAACCCGTAAATTCACATGGGTTGTTCGTGCTTTTTCCAAGTCAAATACCCGTTTTTCTGCCCAATTGCTCATCTCAATAGCTAAATTAGAAATGTCTTGTTTTGGGTGAATATAATAAAAAAGCTCACTATCAATCAAATTAGGAGATTCTTGGATATCTAAGAATGATAAACCAATCAGATTTCCTTCGTATTCCCACAACCTCACATTCGGAAAATTATCAACCTTAAGCGAATTCAGCTTGAATAAAATTTCAGAAAGAGATGATTCATCATTTAGTTGCTCAAATGCTTCACAAGCATTAAGTAAATTGATAATTGCTTGTCGATCAACTTTGCCTTGGTAATTTCGTATCTTTAAAATCGTCATAAAAAATTTTGATCTAGGTTTTTGGAAGTCCCTAATGTGGAAAAAAAATGACATAATAATCCGTTTTCAATAGTCAGCCAGATATTTTTCCTTCGCAGGCAGAGGGATATACTAACCTAAGGTTCTTCTCACGAAATTCTGGAAAGCATCGGTAGGGAGAAGTAATAGGAGCAAAAATTGACTATTGAAGATTTGAAGATTCGAGTATCTGAGGGAATATCTATAAAATAAATCTTAAAATAGCAAGCTAGTATCCAATACTAATTTGGTGGGTTACTGTGGATAGCAATTTAGTTGTATAATTTATTGAAATTATTCCTGCTTAACTTGCCCTACAGCGCTTTTCATACGGGTGAACCACATTGTCAAAACTGTAACCTTTGTCAGGACGTTCTATGGAATGTCTCTACTGTGGTCTACTATAGCACTTCGCTCTCGCGTATTTACAAATCAGGATTGAATCTCCTTTGACTGAGCAGTTCCCCTATTTTAATCTGTAACTATACCAGCGCGAAGCGCTATATAATGAAAACTGCTGTAAACAAAGATTGAATATTTTATTTATAGATACCCTCTCAAGGATGGTATTTTCGCAGTTAGTTATTTACATTACAAACTTACGAACTCCTGTTTTAATTCAGGACAAGACAGAAGAATGCGAAATTAACCAGAGAAAACCACAATCCTAGAATAGACTTGTCGCTAAATAGAGCTAAAAAATCCCTAAAACCTAGACTTAGCAATCATTTCAACTATTTCAATGCAAGAATAGCCGAAATCCCTTTACAGAGTTAGGATTAGCGACAATTCTAATAACTCTCAATTCTATTTATGGAGATTAAACAATGATTTCTCTGTTTATTTGTGAGGATTTAGACTCACTCAAATTAGACACTCATAAAAATTAATTCGCCTTTTAATGGTAGTTTTGTGTTCTTAAATTTATTATTTTCAGATTTTCTAGACGCAGCCATATATTTTGGCTCTTGGAAAGGTCGCCTTAAACTTGAAACATTATATAGAGAGATTGTTTTGCTAGTTGGAATTAAATAAAGAAAGTTGTCACCCCCAATGGGTTATTTAATAAACTGGCACGAAGTCCCGCCAACTCCAGTCAGGGAATCTAAGGATGAAAGCTATCGAAGTACCTTCGGACATCTCCACAAATAAGGATAATGCTCCCCTTGACAAGTAGGAGATGTATTTATTATAACATAGCTCTAAACAGGGAGAGAGTATCATATCTGTCTAAACCATGATCGATAATATTTCGGTTGCAGAATCCTGCGTTTTCACAATCGCGCCACGTTGGGAATATGTCAATAATTTAGTATTGGTTACCAATAACTATCTTCAATATAAAACAGACACAAAATGGAAAACTTCACCAAGAATGGTGATTTTATTCTCCTCCTACTGGGTTACTCTACAAGGAATGATTTAATAGTGCATATGACGGTACTTAGGCAAGTATGCTATATATAGTGTTTAAAATTCATAATAGATCTGTATTTAGTTTGTCTCACGGGGTGACAAGCAAGCTACAAGAATTAAATGTTATATTTGCGATCGCATTCCTCAATATTCAGAATCAGGATGTGGTGCTTCTAATACCAATTACTAAAAACTTTGATTCCACATTCTGCACGACAAAATGTAGTACATGAAAGTGGGAAGCCATAGTGAGTATTTATACCTTTTGTGAAAGTAGGGATACTGCTGACGCAATCATTCGCGATCATGCTACGGATCGCTATCGCGAGCTGCTCGTGAAACTGTGGCAGTTGCCTAGAGTTATCAATGACTCAAGGCTAGAATAGGTAAAGCTTTGAGTCAGTGAAAGAATCACCATTCCTACACAGAGTGATTCTCTGAGGGTGTCAAAAAACCCTCCCAGCTCCTGAGTATAGTTCCACAATTACTTGCAGCAACCGCTACTGAACAGCCAAATGTAGGTAAAAATCCTCACCACAAAAGCTCTGGAAGTTAAATACTTCCAGACCACTTGATTATTTTCACATCTGCCTGTTCTGGTAATTATCCCTCAACTCAGTAGATAGTATCTTTGAGAACTTGGAGGAAAGAACTTCAATAACTCTAAACGCTCTGGAGTCAAATTAGAAACCATCTTAACCCCACAATTAATCAACAAGTGAATCGACTGAAAACATTGAAAGATCCAACGTAAAGTGGGTCGATTCGTAGTCCGACCTAGTTGATTTTTTATAGTAGATTGAGTCCGTTTTAAAGTATGGCGCAGTTGACGTTGACCCCAAGTATAAAGCAACAAACACAAACCCATAATTAATCCCAAAGCTTCAATTCGGTGAGGTGATTTCAGAAAGATACTATCAGTTAAAAACAGAGGGTCTTTGAGAAACCTAAAACCTCTTTCTACAGATTGTTGTCCCTGATATTTAGACAACATTTCTTCTGTAGTTAGTTCCAGAGTATTGGCAACATTTGTAGCTAATATAAATCGACCTGCTCGTTTTTTTTACGGCTCAACTTTTTCATTGTTCAGAATTACTTGAGCTGGGATTTGATCAGAGAAATCTGAATCAGTAAGCCCCTCTACTTGTTGAACCTTAATTGCCGTAAGTTTATGATATAAAGACTTTTTTAAAAGCTGTTGTGCTGCTTTTCGAGCATCTAGTATACAAGCAAACTTTTGAGATGTTAAAGTTCGGAGTTTTTTCCGAGTTTCTGTGGCCTCAATTTTGATTTTTTTCTCCAGATTTTTCAAATCCGATTCTCGGCGGAGTTGAAAGTCAACTACTAACCATCTTTGTTGAATTCCACCATAGGTTTTCATCAATTCTTGGTAGCTGTATCCTGGAATCTGACTGGGGATAAAACTTGACGAATCCATCTCCTGAACTAACTTGTGAGCTGCTTTGATCCGAAAAGGGACTCGGCATAACCATTTAACATTTTGACCCCCTGTAATTTTTTCTGGTGGTTGTTCTCCCAGCAGTTCATTGATTTTCCTTTCTATGCCAATTTCATCAATAATTCCTGCTACTAATCCTAGGTGATCTAAATTACTCACTTCTATTGACATTTTGTCTGGTCAGGTGGCCGACCCCAGTCGGAGCTTTCATGTAGCGAAGCTAAAACGCTTTTAGGTTCGCTACATGAATGTGTTGACGTTTTAGCCAGTCTTCATGGAGTAAAGGGTCATCTGGACTTGATTGGACTTTGACTTTGAGCCTGTCGCCGACTTGTTGAGCCTCCTCGCCACATGTTCATGTAGCTTCAGCTAAAATGTCCAATCTTTCCCTTTGTATCTTTTGAAGTATTTATCTTTTTCAGGTCGCGCGACAGGCTCTACCCATTTTTTTCCTTGATTGCCTCCAAGAGTCGGAGCTTTCATGTAGCCGACTTGAAAGGGATGCCGTCTAGTGGCCCAATTCTAGAGGTATTGCCATATCCTCTGATAGCTGAAGGTTTCTTTACTAACTACTCCAGAGGAGTAATTAGCCAAACCTCTGAGAAGTGGATTTATTTCTCATTTGTTCTTGGGTACAGGTTTTCATTCCTTTGATTACCTGTACTATCTGTAGACAGAATGTTAGTATTTTTTCTTTCTGCGGTTTAATTAGCAGTTTTTCTTTGTCATGGGGAAGATTAAACCCTAAAAAGTTGAATCTGTCATTGATATGAACAATTCTTGTCTCCTCAGTACTGATTGAGAGTCCCCTTTCTGATCACCATTGCTTGATTTGGGTAGGTGTCTCCTAATCAGTTTCCTTGTCTTTAGCTGTGATGAGAAAATCCCAAGCATACCTGATGATGCCTGGCTTTGGGTTTTTTTCTTTTATATGTTTTTCCTACCCGGGGAGCCATTTGTT
>JAJEAQ010000693.1 GCA_022822685.1 Trichodesmium sp. jk18x7bins.61 | reverse complement strand
CTGTTTTCTGTGGTTGCTGTTGTAATTGATACATTTAGAACTCCGTTTTGATTAAACTTTTACAGGAATTACTCATTCCTACTATATATAGCGTAACAATTGTCAATAGTCAGGATACTGCTAAATCAAAGATTACTTTTCTCTCCTCACAACCCTTAGGGCTTTTAAATGTTTTGACTTTTGACTTCCTCCGGTTAGAGACTATTTGAAAAGCAAATATTAAGATAGCTAGAGTGCTTAATTCTACTGGCCTGAAGTAGACAACTAAAATTCTGGTGAGTACGAAGAAATATTTCCACAAGAGCCCACCCTACGCCAGAATTTAATCTGAGTTTTTACAAATAATCTCCTAGGGCTTTTAACTTTTCTTAGTTTTGACTTTTAACTTTATTAATATTGTTCTAAGATGTTAATTTTATAGATTTTAAATCCTACTCCTCTAGGTAGAAGTCTACCATCCATACCCATTGGATAAGATTCGTAGGCACTCTGTGGTTTATCTGGTTAATTATCACAACATATTCTCCTTTTGTTTTACTGTCTTTCCAACATATTCTGCAAAAACGATCGCTTCTGAAGGGCGCAGTATTGCCTTGTTAAAAATACCAGAGAAGGATTTCTTACAATTTGTATTTGTATCCATGGCGTTTGAGATAGTTGGAATTTTGTGAATAAATAACTCTAACACCACTGATTGTTGCTGCCACTACCGATCATACTATTAAGAATATTCTCCCTGGTGTCAATTTGACTTGTATCATTTCTACCTCTTAGGTGAAACACTTGTAATAAAAATTTGGGTAGTGGTATGCAGGTAGTGATTTTGGGTAGTCTTCCCCTTATACAAGTCTGGTTACATAAAATCATATCATTACTTCTACAAGACTACTCAATTTTTTACAAACTGCTGCTACTGTACTTCATGAACCAGGAATAGGCTGTATAATTGAGGTGATTATACTTGACTTTTTTTCCTCCAGTGATTCTAGTCTTCTTCTTTGTTTAAAATCACCTTCATGTCTGAAAGAGATACATCTATGTTGGTATCATTTTTCAGTTTTTTGCAGATGCTCAAAATGCTGTCATCATCAATATCGAGAGCCTCTTTTGTGTATTGTTCAAAAAGATATTTTAAAGACATCTTTTCTAGAGTATTGTATTTTTCTAAAACTGTACCTGCAAACGACACAGGACCAAATTTTGGTTTTTTGTTAGCTGTGGCTTCTGTTGTATCTGCATAGCGTCGCTTTCTTCCTTGTTCGTTTACGCCTTGAGAAGTACTAGGTTGATTTTGATCAGTACTAGCGTTAGACGTCTTTATGAATGAGAGTGGATCCCCTTCATGCTCGAATGCTGTAAGATATTTATTAAGAATTGGTAAATATCTGGCTTTTGGATAAACTTCATCAGATACACCTTCTCCTCTTCGCTTTGCCCTAGCAGCCTCGGTGTGAATTTTACCAAAGTCTGTGTCACTGGTAATTATTCCAATTTTTTTGAAGGCTTCTTCGAAAGCATAAGGACTATGTCTCTGTCTTAACAATGACTGAAATAGATCTTTCAAATAATTAGCACTATTGGTACCTTCTTTCAACGAATCAGGATTAGAGAATTTACTTCGGAGGTCTAAAAATATTTCTTTATTATTTCCTAGATATGATTTCATTACATACTTAGCCAGTAGATCATCTGTCTCTTGTGATTTGCTTTCCTTGAAGTGGTGATAAAGTGCTCTCTGACTCACATCTATTTCCATAACGTCTTTGGTTATTGTATATATTAATGCCACACTAAGATCCTTGTCACGAAGTGCGTTCAAGAATTTCATCAAAGGTTTAATTTGGTCTTTTTTTCCAGATCCAGGATCCGACTTAGCAGCAGAAACGACTCCTTTCAATTTTTCAATTTCTTGTTTGTAAACATCTTCTTCTTTATCTCCTGTCAACTGTATTGATTTAGCCTGTATTGTTTGATAAGTCTGTTCTGAACTTCCCCATGGTGTAGATATACTTCTGAATTCCATTATTGGGGGTTTCCCCTCAACTATCAAACTATTCTGTGCTGCTTTTGTGTTAGTTGTCTGATTTTGAGACTTTAATAACTGTACTGTTTTCTGTGGTTGCTGTTGTAATTGATACATTTAGAACTCCGTTTTGATTAAACTTTTACAGGAATTACTCATTCCTACTATATATAGCGTAACAATTGTCAATAGTCAGGATACTGCAATTATAAATACTGCAGTTCGTAAGTCTTGTTTTGCATTCTTCCAGGTATAACTGTGTGATCAGGAAATATGTGGAATATAAATTTTACTAACGAGGTGACAAGCAAGTTACAAAATAGATATAGAGAAATAATAAGTGGCCAGGGAATCTCCGCGCCTTCAGGCCTCAGAGGATGTCAATACTAAATCGATGGTAATATAATCATAAGTTTCATACAAAAAATTATATGCACCGAATAGCAGCTACTCCTGGTGGCTGGAATCCTCTAGCTGAAGGAGTAATTTTTATTGAACAAACTCCTGCACCGATAGTATTTTTAACCGCTGCCGATACAGATATTCAGACTTTAGCAGCAGCACTTAAAAAATTACCTTCAGATTTCCCCCCCTTGCGAGTTGCTAATCTGCTTCAGTTACAACAACAACTAACTATTGATACTTACGTAGATGACATTCTCAGTCAAGCTGAAGTAATTATTTTAAGACTTTTGGGCGGTCGTTCCTATTGGTTTTATGGGCTAGAAGTTTTACAAGAAATTCGAGAAAATAATCGGACGAAACTAATAGTTATACCAGGAGACGATCGCCCAGATCCAGATTTAATCAGTTATTCTAATGTCTCAATTTCTACCGCTAATAAATTGTGGCGGTATCTAATAGAAGGTGGTGCGGATAATTTTGTTAATGCTCTACAATTTGTCGCGAATATTTGTCTGGGTAAAAATTATCATCTTGCCCCTCCTGTTTCGGTGCCACGAGTCGGAATTTATCCTTGGCAAAAACCACCACAAAACACAAAGGCAAAAATTGGAATTTTGTTCTACCGGGCTCATTATCTTTCTGGAAATGTCGCTCCAATAAATTCTCTTTGCCAAGCTTTAATGGCACAAAATTTAGAACCTATACCAGTGTTTGTTTCTGCACCTAGAGCTCCGGAAATACAAGGGGAAATTTTGCAGTATTTTCAGCCGGAAGATGGCGAGGAAATCCAATTATTGTTAAATACAACAAGTTTTGCTGTCTCTGTTGTGAATAATCACGATATAGAAGTTGAAAATTTTGATTTTCCTCCCTTGTTAAGACAGGGGCAAAAATTAGACATCCCAGTTTTACAAGTAATTCTTAGTGGTGGTAGTTTTGAGCAGTGGGAAAGTCAATTTCAAGGTCTTTCGCCGCGGGATGTGGCAATGAATGTGGCGTTGCCAGAAGTGGATGGAAATATTATTAGTCGGGCAATTTCTTTTAAAGCAGTTCAATCTTGGAATTCAGATTTGGAAACAGATGTTGTTAGTTATCTTCCGGTTAAAGATAGGATTGAGTTTGTCGCACAATTAGCTGCTAATTTTGTCAAATTACAACAAACTCCTGTATCTCTACGTCGCATCGCATTAGTATTAGCAAATTACCCTAATCGTGATAGTCGTCTTGCTAATGGAGTGGGGTTAGATACTCCTGCTAGTTGTGTGGAAATTCTTCAAGGTTTACAAAAGGCCGGTTATTATTTGGAAAATATTCCCGCAACTGGTGATGAGTTAATTAAGTGTCTGACTTCTGGGGTGACAAATGATTTAGAATCTCGCGAACTACGTTCTGTTTTACAGTCTTTGTCTGGGGCAGAATATCAGACATATTTTGCTAGTTTGCCAGAGTCTATTCAAGAAAAAATTACTCAAAGATGGGGTGAGAATCAAGAAACTGAAAATTTTCCGATTCCGGGGATTCAACTAGGGAATATTTTTGTGGGAATTCAACCTGCACGCGGTTATGATGTTAACCCTAGTTTAAATTATCATGCTCCAGATTTAGAGCCTACTTATAATTATTTGTCTTTCTATTATTGGCTAAAAGAAAAATTTAAAGTAGATGCAATTGTTCATGTAGGAAAACATGGAAATTTAGAATGGTTGCCTGGGAAAAGTGTCGGTTTATCTTCTGAATGTTATCCAGAAATAGCTCTCGGTGCTTTGCCTCACTTTTATCCATTTATTGTTAATGACCCAGGGGAAGGTTCCCAGGCTAAACGGAGGTCGCAAGCTGTAATTATTGACCATTTAACACCACCCATGACTCGTGCTGAACTTTATGGCCCTTTGCAACAATTAGAAGGTTTAATTGATGAATATTATGAGGCGCAAAATTTAGACCCATCTCGGTTATCTGTGATTCGCGATCGCATCTTTAGTCTCATTGAAACAGAAGGGTTGGATAAAGATTTGTCATTTTTAATAAAGGGTTCTGAACTTTCCTTACCTAAAGACTTTACTGTCATGGCGAGGCAGGATTTGGAAAGCAATAAAGCCACTTTTCCTAACATTAATCCTGCCGAAGCAATCCCACCCACGATCAAGATTGCTTCGGAGAGTGAATCTATTACTCAAAAGTTGTCATCTATAACCCCCCCTGGCAATGAAAAAAATTTCCCTGACTGGAAAAAGAGGAAGAAAGTTGAGGAATTGATTAGTAGTGTGGATGGTTATCTTTGTGAATTAAAAGAAGCACAAATTCGGGATGGTTTACATATTTTTGGGCAATCTCCTCAAGGGAAACAATTAAGGGATTTGATAGTAGCGATCGCTCGTCATCCTAGCTCTACTCGTTTAGGCTTAACTCGTGCCTTAGCCACAGATTTAGATTTAAATTTTGACCCCCTCACAGATGATTTTTCTACAGTTATTGATGAGAGTTCATTTGTGGATGGAAAATCTTGTCGTACTATTGGTGATGCTGTTGAATTACTAGAAGAAAAAGCTGCTCATTTAGTAGAAAATTTAATCGGCAAAAATCTTGTTAATTCCAACTTAAAGCAGACAAATCAAGAATTGGAATGGATTCACAAACGTCTCCTACCTTTACTAGAAAAAACAAATCAGGAAATCAACAACTTATTAAAAGGATTAGATGGAAAATATATACCCAGTGGTTCCGCCGGCGCTCCGACTAGAGGTAGACCAGATGTTTTACCCACAGGTCGGAATTTTTATTCTGTAGATATTCGTGCTATTCCGACAGAAACTGCTTGGAGAGTGGGAGAACTCGCAGCAGAAAGTTTAATCGAAAGATACACTCAAGAAAATGGTGAATATCCCCAAACAATAGGTTTATCAGTATGGGGAACTTCTACGATGCGAACTGGTGGAGACGATATTGCTGAAGCACTGGCTTTATTAGGGGTAAAACCTGTTTGGGATGGAGCTTCCCGACGAGTTGTAGATTTTGAAATTTTGCCAATATCAATATTAGGAAGACCTCGTGTTGATGTAACTTTAAGAATTTCTGGTTTCTTTCGTGACGCTTTTCCGAATATTATTGATTTGTTTGAACAAGCTGTGATTGCTGTGGCTAATTTGGATGAGTCAGCAGCAGAAAATCCTCTGGCTGCTCAAGTAAAAAAAGAAGTCAAATATTGGCAAGAACTAGGATTAACAGAATTACAGGCAACAGCGCGATCGCATTATCGAATATTCGGCTCGAAACCAGGGGCTTATGGTGCAGGTTTACAAGGTTTAATCGAATCTCAAAATTGGCAAGATGACCAAGATTTAGCCAGAGCTTATATTAATTGGAGTAGTTATGCTTATACAGGAATTAGTAATAGTTACAATCAAGAGGCAAGGGCAATAAATGCTCCCGAAGCATTTTCTCAACGCCTTCAACAAATGCAGATAGTTTTGCATAATCAAGATAATAGAGAACATGATTTATTAGACTCCGATGATTATTATCAATTTCAAGGGGGAATGACTGTAGCTATTCGTGCTTTAACTGGTAGAAATCCTGATACTTATTTTGGAGATAATTCTCTGCCCGAAAATCCAAAAGTTAGACAATTGAAAGAACAAATTGTTAGGGTTTATCGTTCACGGGTGGTTAATCCGAAATGGATTGCTGGTGTGATGCGTCATGGTTATAAAGGAGCTTTTGAAATGGCAGCCACAATAGATTATTTATTTGCTTATGATGCTACTACTAAATGTGTGGAAGATTTTATGTATCAAGGAATAGCAGAAGCTTATATTTTTGATCAGAATGTGCAGTCATTTATTCAGTCGAAAAATCCTTGGGCTTTGCGAGATATGGCAGAAAGATTGTTAGAAGCAAATCAACGGGGTTTGTGGCAGTCTGCCAGTCAAAAAATATTGGATAAATTGCAGGCGATCGCTCTACAAGCAGAAGGTGTAATTGAGGCTAATAGCTAATTGAAAAAACAGTTGTCTCGGAGAGGGTAACGAAGCAATCTCTAATAGCCCCAGGGATGGCTTCATAGGGTGGGAATTAGGAAAATATTCTCTGTTGCTTTGTTTTCCATCCCTCCTGGCAAGACAGTTACAGTTTATTTTATATGAATGTGGTATAGTAACCGCTAGAGCAGTTAGGGGTGTTGTTGAATTAGGCTATGAATCTGTTGAGCCACCTCGCCACATGAAAAAGTGAAATAAGTAGTATCAAGCGATCGCTATGAAATGTCCAGAATATAAATCGGAACATATCCGTAAAAGGCGTTGCTGAAACTTGGTATTAAATTCACTAATTGAAAAACTTAAAGAGCTTGTCTCATCAGGCCTGTAATTAATCGCCAATTGACGATTCATACCTTCAATTAAGCAATCCCTGGTATTTAATCCTTGATGTTGGTAACACCCCAAAGGAGTGATATACTTCATTTTAATTTATGATATTTGAAAAAAATTCAGCTACTAAATAATCAATTTATTACTAGATATAAATTATAATTATTAATCTAATTATTACAATAATTAACATACAATTTAACTCCATTATTTGAGG
>JAJEAQ010000808.1 GCA_022822685.1 Trichodesmium sp. jk18x7bins.61 | reverse complement strand
GTTTTTACTCAAGCACCTTTAATAGTTCATTGTGGTTTAGAACAAGCTACATTAACTACATCTCAATGGTATCAACAATCAAATCATCCCTATTTACAGGTGATCGCTACAGTATTAACGGAAATAGCTAAATCGCCAGATATATCAAAAATAGAATTTATGATTGCTTCTGGTTCCGATCCTATGACTGCTTTACAAGTACAACTCCAACGCCAGGCATTTAAAATAACTCAATTATTGACAGTTATGCAGCATTTAGAACCTCAAAAAATTTACAGTTTAAAAATCTCCAAAAGCTAATTTTATCTAAAAATTAGTTGCTTGAAGATTTTCAAAAAAATAATAATTTTAAATTGTTGTGTTTGAAGAAAGAAGAAAGAAAAAAGTGATAAGAGTGTAGGTGGGGTGAACGGTAGCGCCACCCAACAATAACTACTAATATCCTGCTCATATTATGTCTGGTTATAACATTTCTATGGTCTCTGATGGTACATTAATTGCAGTCAAACCAAGACTGATAAATGATCAGCTCTACCTCAGTTGCGATTGAACAAGTATATTGATTTGACTCTGAGTGCCTACATCTGTAAGCCTGGTGAAAGGCTCCCCCTTCTGAATGCTGACTATTGACTACTGACTACTAAAGCAGTAGATTTTTGTACCTCACAAATATGAGAACTGCTATATATAGTGATAAGTAATATCATGTTCGGATAATGAGTTATAGCGCTTCGCTCTGGCGTATTTACAAATCAGGATTGAATCTCCTTTTACTGAGCAGTTACCCTGTTTCAATCTGTAACTATACCAGCGCGAAGCGCTATAGAAAAAATCTTTGTTTGTAGTTAGACTAACTGCACTCCAAATATATTTATTTTTGGTGCCGCATCGCAACTACAAGCCTAATGGTATAAATCCTGTTTTGTGGGGTGGATTCTTCCAACCATCATCAAAAAATTTAGCACCATCTCTCAAAGCAAGGTAGCATAGCAGTATGGATTGTTTTTTTCATCAAGCTACTCTCAATGTACAACCTCTGTCGACTATAGATTATATCCTAATTTGATTTTATGGAGCCTCTAATTCTCAAGAGTTGAGTAGGCTAACTGCTTCTTAATCAAAGCGATCGCCAAGGCATCTCAACTACAAACAAATATTTTTTGCTCAGTAATTTTAAGTCACATGATATAATTAAAAAATCTGCCTTTGCTATTATTTATTTACAAAAAAACTCGAACAATTATAGACTGAAAATATAGTCAAATTTACTCTTTTGTATATGGAAATTAAACGTCGAGAATTCCTCCTATGCCTAGGGGCTAGTGCTGGAACAATAGCTATTGGTTCCTGTCAAAAACTATCTTCTACTCCAGTAATTGAACAATCTCCAACTACTGGCACTTCTACCAGCAATATAAGTTTTAAACCAGTTCAAGGCCCAATGCCTTTGGCTACAAGTAATCAAGATTTCAAAATAGAGAATTACAGTAACTACGAAGTAATAGATGATTTAATCATTCCAGAAGGCTTTACTTATGACATTATTGGGTCATGGGGCGATCAAATAGGTGATTCCCGTTTTGGCTACAATAATGATTATCTTTCCTATATTGAAACAAGTGAAAATGAAGGATTATTAACAATAAATTTTGAATATATTAGTCCTTTGTCTTGGGTAACAAGTTATCAAAAAGTTATTGGTAAAGATTTACCTTTTCTAGAACTAGCATCAGCATTCAAATCAGCAGGAGAATCAGGAATAAATCCTCAAGAATTACTAGATGAAAATGTTCTGAAAAAGCAGATTAGAGAAATTGCCAAAGAAGCAATGATTGATATGGGAATAGGAGTAATTTCCATCCGTCGGGAAGCAGATGGCAAATGGGTAAGAACAAATTCAAAATTAGACCGCAGAATTACAGGAATTTCAGGATTAGAAGATGGGCGTTATTTAAAATCGACAGGGCCGGCAGTAGCAATATTCCGTAAACAAGGTAAAGGTTATGATGATAAATTAGGCGCTCGCATCATCGGCAGTTTTGCCAACTGTGCAGGAGGAACAACACCCTGGGGGACAGTGTTTAGCGCTGAGGAAAATTTTCAAAAATACGTACTTGAAGCAGTTTATCCAGATGGTAGTGCAGTTGATCCCGCTACAAAAAAATCCCTATTTATTGGCGACAGAGGAGTAGTTGGTTTGGGAAGTGCATTTGGTTTAGCAGGTAACAAATATGGTTGGATGGTAGAAGTTTCTCCTGCTAATCCGGATGACTATGGTACAAAACATACTTGGTTAGGTCGTTACCGCCACGAAGCAGTAGGTATTAGAGCCACAGCAAATCAACCTCTAGTTTTTTATTCCGGTTGCGATCGCCGCAGTGGTCATCTCTACAAATTTGTCAGTAAAAGTATTATCCAAAACCCTACTGACAAAGCTAACTCCCAACTATTGACAGATGGAATGTTATATGGTGCAAAATTTAATCCTGATGGCACAGGTACATGGATTCCTTTAAAGGAAGATACTCCCATTAACCCAGATTTACCAAATGTTCATATTGACGGTATGATTAATCTACCTAAAAGACCTGATGGTGGTAGCTTCCAAGCCAAAACAAATCAGGAAGTAGAAGCTTTTAAACAAAAATATAAAACTTTAGGTGATTTATATGAGGGTAATGCCGAAGAAAAACAAGGTGCAATTCTGATAGATGCTCATTTAGCTGCTAGTGCTGCTGGTGTTACTTGTGCAGCACGTCCGGAAGATACTATGGTAGCCAAAGATGGTAGTTTATATATTGCTTTCACTTCTGGATATCCTAGTACTTCTGATGGTAGTCCAGACAAACGCATATTTAAAGGCCCAGATAATGAAGCTTATGAATATGGTTGGATTATGCGTTTAGTTGAAGACGGCGATCGCACAGATGCCATGACATTCAGTTGGCAGATGTTGGCCACAGGAGGTGAGCCAATCACAGGGGGACTAGGATTTTCTAATCCTGACAATCTAGAATTTGATCACAAGGGTAATCTGTGGATGGTGACAGACATTAGTACCAGTAAGCACAATCGACCAGTACCTAAAGACAGAATTGGCCCAGATGGCCGACCAATGGCTCAACCTAGTCTGTGCGGTTTATTTGGTAATAATTCCATCTGGTATCTTCCCACTTCTGGCCACAATGCAGGAGCAGGTTATTTGTTTGGAATTGGACCAACAGAATGTGAAATTTGTGGGCCTTTCTTTACTAAAGACGAGAAAACCTTATTTTTGTCTATTCAGCACCCAGGAGAAGCCAACGGTATCCGCCAAAATATGGCTACAGAGGCTCGTCAATTTGCCATGAAAACGGTATACGGCGATGATTTTCTCCAAAATCGGACAGTCCCCATAGGTTCTAACTGGCCTAGTAAAAAAGTTAATGATGCTCCGAAACCTTCAGTAGTAGCGATTCGTCGCTTAGATGCGGGAGAAATTACCTATAAAATGGGGGGGGAGAGTGACAGGACAAATACATATGAAAAATGACTCCTGGTTAAAACTTTGAGTAATATAGTGTTAAACTTTACCCGTGCCAAATTCAAAAACTGCTGGGAAGTCCAACTTTATCCTACAAGGGAATATTAGGATGAAAGTCAGTATCAGTTGTTGGGTACATCCTGATTATGAATGTACCTACAAAGGTATGGTCTTGATCCGAGGATTATTATTCACAGCAGGGTGAACAAAGTCGTGGGACCTGCTCATGTCGGCGACCAAAAAGGTAAGTCCTTACCTTTTTGGTCGAAAAGTAACCGAAACCACCAAGGATTAGGTGGAATAGAGCAAGAGGGAGAGAGATGGAAGGGAGAACAAAGTCGCGCGTTGTCGAATATTCATGTCGGCTCCAGGCTCAAGCGGAGTCAACGCATTCCGTAAGGAAAGCTCCTCCCCAGGGAGCCAACTGCGTCATCCAAGAAACAGCCAAATTATCCCTGATAGGCTGTAACCAAAAGGTAAGAAGGTCGATATAGATGTTTTCTGTTCATCTATATGTGAAAACAAAACCCCCAAGCCAATAAAGGCAACCACCCTTTTCATGTGGCGAGGTGCCGACATCATTTCAAAAACTTCAGACGATACAACAGGGTAAACCCAAAAGAGTCTTTCGGCGACAGGCTCAAGTAGTGAGTCGGCAACGAAGATGGAACTCTCTGTCGAGTCAAGGATGGGAGAAAAAGCGTTTGAGCAGG
>JAJEAQ010000264.1 GCA_022822685.1 Trichodesmium sp. jk18x7bins.61 | reverse complement strand
TTTTGCCTGTGGGGTAGGCTCTCAGTCTGCCTAACTGCTCTGGCGACTGATATAGAAAACTAAAAGATTTGACTCTTTCAACTGCCTCTTGATATCTTTCATTCTTGTTAAGTAACTCGTAACATCGTTCGGGAGTATAATCTAATTCTTTTAAAAGGCAAGTTTGCAAAATAAAAGAAAGTGATTTTATAAGTTAAGATAATTCTTTTGGTTTTGGTTGATGAGACTTTTTCTTTTTTGTATAGTGAATGAAATAATTTCGAGTATTCTTAATTTTAGTAGCAAATGATTCTTTGTTATTGATTAATTGTTTGGTAACTTCTGGCATTAATTCCAATAAATTATTAATTTTTTTTTTAAACTAGGTTTATTGCCAAACTGAAGCTGCTCTTTTAGCCACCTTTCATATTCATCAGGAACACTATTAAAACTACTTCTATACGCCTTTGATACTCCTCATTTGGCAAAGCCTGGTTATTTATTCGACGACGATGATAGGATTCAGCAGCTTGGGCAAGATTAATAAATTGATTCTCTAAATACATATCAGGCTTGTACTTAATGCTGAAAAATAAATTAAAAACACTATCTAACTCCTCAAAAGAATTAAACCATCTTTGCATAATCAAGGAAAACTGACTCTCAATATCATAAAGGGAGAAGAGCATTTCTGGTTCAATAAGTAATCTATCTTGTTTTTTCTATGAGGATATTGGTTTTTATAAAGACATTTTATGGGGATTTCATCTAGACTATGACTGCAATTTTTTATGTCTACATTACCGTAAGGAGAATAAAATTCTAATTTATTAACACAGTTGGTTTGAGCAGTTGCAAAAGTAATAAAGTTATTAAAAGGATGTATAAATTTAGAGTAAAAATCTTGAAAATAAAGTTTTTCATTAGGTTCAATGATTAATGATGCAAATTGCTTAAAGTCAATATTTACAAAATTTGCTTTGGAGTAATCATGAGAGACAAAAAATTTTCCATCTGTTGTAGTCGCTTGAATTTTCTTGGGACGAGTGTATATAAATCTTAATTTTTGTTCTCTATCCTGATATGGTAATTCAGGTTCTTCTTGAATAACTGGCAAGTTAGTCCAGTCAGATAGATAATTATACTGCACTCTAATTTTGTTAAATAATAACTCATCTGGCTGAGTAAAGTGTCTTCCAATTAAAGCAAATTGTGCCCAATAGCGTTCACTGGTAAAGCCTGGACAACTAATTCCTGAATTTGCTTTAATACAATTACAAAGAGCAATAATATTCAGATCTACAATTCCTAGAATAATGGGAATATCAGTATTAGTTTGACCCATCATTCCAAAACTTTGACCAAAATTTTGGAATGACCCTACCAGTTGGAGTTGAATTCCTTCAGTATTTGTGAATCTGAGAATACCTGCTATTTTTTTATCTTGGTCTGAAGGCAACTACCAAAATCTTAAATGTTCTGTATCTTCCATATAGTTATCCTAAATTTTTTGTGTCTTCTTCGACTTTTTAACCAAGACCAACATTTTTTAATCTAGTTATGTTTTCTACCGCATTCTACAGTTATTCTTTGATTAAGTCAACCTCTCTTGATGCGCTACCAAATGCCTCTGTTGCCAAGGTGAGGCTGCACATCTGTTCCGGTTCCCCAAATTGGATGCTCGAAAGAATTCAGTCGATTGGAGCCATAATTCGTTTTCATAATTCTGTGCGATCGGAATTCTGTGGGATTGGCGGATAAATAGGCTGACAGATATTACTTTACTAAATCACCCTCTCATAGTTATGGTTAATTTACCGGAGATAATGTTACTTTTTCCTGACTCCTATTACGGAATTCATACTAAAAAAAATCTGCTCAATTGAGAGCAGATTTATACTGTCAACATCTACTTTTTGGAGGCTTCTACCATCCATATCCTTATTATACAAATATTTTTCCCTATTTAGTAACACTTTCATCTTTGTTATAGAATCGTAATAAACTATCACCAAAACTGCATCAAAATCTAGAACCATAGGGGGTAAGACCCCTTCTGTAAATTGATAATTGCAGCAGTCAAGAAGCGTAGCAAACTGATTTACTTCTGGCTGTGAAACACCATTTCGTTTTAACAAAAATGCCTTTATTCCTACATTAATTGCCCCCCGATAATCAGCATTAAGATTATCTCCAATATGTACAACTTCTTCTAGCTCACAATTGCATTTTTGTAAAGCAACAGCAAAAATTTTGCTATCTGGTTTAGCAGCTCCCACTTCCGTAGAAATAGTCACATCAGAAAAAAATCAGCCAACTTCAAGGCTTCTAAAACAGGATAAAGTCGAGAACCAAAATTAGACAAAATTGCTAACTTTTTCCCACTGTCGCGCTACTTAGTTAACGTAGGTTTGACATCAGGATAAACAAACCAAGGTGCAGCAGTAGCAAAACAATCATAAAGTTCTCTAAAAAAAACTCCTGAAGTCGGAAAACTGCTCAAATACTCCTACTTTCTTGTAAGTTTCAGCAGCGATCGCGCACCACCACTCAAACTCCAACTCTGGTATTTTCCCAGACTCCACCCCAGGAAACGCTATTGGTGGTGCGGCTTTCAAACTCTCAAAAAAGCTTGATTCACAATGGAAGCAGAAACATCGACTCCCCACCGATCGCCCAACTTTGATAAACTTCACCTACACTACCACGCACATCAAACAAAGTGCCCACAGCATCAAGCAGAATAACTTTAGTCATGTTTCAGAAGAAAGAAAATAAACAAGCTATTTACTATTGTTTGATTATAGATTTACAAATTTGAGAACATATCTTGAATCGGATTAACAATCCAGTTAAAAGCAACTTTAATCTGATGTTCCAAAGTAGGCAGCCGATACAAATAAACTAAACGCCTGGCCAAATATGCCATCTGACCATCTAACTTAATTCCTAAACTGGTGAGAGTGGCGTTGTCAAGTCCTAAAGTCATCATTTCACCCAATGGCTGATAGCGGAATGGCAAAAGAGGCCGCCCAGTTAAAGAGGCCCAGATATTCCAAGCAACATAGTCAGCTTGCTGTATGGCTACTTGGGCAGTAGTGGGTACTTTTTGACCATCTGCATCTTGAGAGTCGGCTATATCTCCAAGGGCAAATATTTTAGAATTGCCAATAACTTGTAGGGTGTCACTGGTGATAATTTGGTTGGAGCGATTTTTTTTCAATGGTAATGACTGCACTACTGGAGTTACCTTTGTACCAACAGTCCACAAAATAATATCTACAGGAATAGTATCAACTTGATTTTTATACTTTAAGGAAATTTGAACAGGTGTGATTAATTCTACTTCTGTTTCTAAATCAATCCAAATATTTCGTTCTGATAATGCGCGAGAAGCGGCTTCCCGGTTAAAATCTGGGGATTTTCGCAAAATCATATCATTGCGTTCAACTAATCTAATCCTGCCCCTGTCTTGTAAACGATCTGCCAATTTACAGGCCAACTCTACCCCACTACAACCACCTCCGACAATGGCAATCCGAATTTTATCACAGTTGGATGCTTCCAAAAGTCGCAACTTCTCTTGGAGACGGTAAGCATCATGAATACTGCGGAATGGGATTGCATATTCTGTGGCACCTGTTACCATTTCTAGGGTTGTTTCGCCTCCCATTGCCAAGACGAGGCGATCATAACTGAATGCTTGACCATTTTCCAGTTTAACTTGTTGTTGATTGATGTCGATTCCAGATACAACCCCTTGACAAAAGCGCACATCAGTGTTTCCTAGTAATTCGGCAAATGGAGGGGCAATTTCCCAGGTTTGCAGTTCCCCCGTTACCAGTTCGTACAATAGTGGGGAAAATAGGAAGCGATCGCGCTGATCAATTAATATTATTTCTGGTTTTTCTGATGATTGCCTGGGAAACTGAATCAGGCGGAGGGCGGTATAAAGTCCACCAAAACCACCACCTAGAATACAAATGCGCTGAGATTTTTCAGTCATAGTTGGGATAGGAAGTTAATTGGAAGTCATTTATTTATAGGATAGCAAGACAAACCTCAAAATAGAATTTTTGTTTTTCACTATACCTATGATTCTCGGATTTGTGGTAAAATTTACACTTGTATAGTAAAATTATCTGTGACTTTGAGACTCGAAATTATTAGAATCGGCGAATTATGCAACTAGAGGATTATTTGGAATTTTTAGATTGTGATTAGATTCGGATTAAAGGACATCGTATAGGCATTGATAATGTATTGAATTATTTTTTAGAAGGATATTTTCCAGAAGAAATAGCTGCTAATTTTCCTGGTTTAAGCTTAGATAAAATTTATGGCACCATAATTTATTATCTACATAATCGGACTGAAATAGATGCTGAGCTGGCACGTTTAATTGCTTGGCGTGAAGCTCGTCACCAAGAATGGTTAGCTTCTGAACCTTCCCCTAGAGTAAAGAGAATTAGATAAATTCAAGCCCAAAAAAAAAAGAGCAATGACAAAATTAGTGAAAATACGTTTTCTGGTTGATGAAAGCGATCGCTTTAATTTTCATCTTCATCTGGCGCTCTAATAATAACATCAAATAAAATTTTTGCTAAATCATTTTTATCATCAACCTATTGCACATTCTTACTAATTGCCTCAGCTTTTGCCAAATCTCCCATCTTGGCTACAATCAATCCAGAAGCAGCATAAGCGGTAATCAAAAGATTAATTTGTGTTGTTCATTTTTCCGACTAACTAATACAAATTTCAACTCCTGCCAATCATCCGGTAAGTTCTCCCGTTTTTCACTTCATCAATTACCATCTGTGCTAACTGAAGTGACATTTTCATATTATTTTTGTAGAAAAAATAACGATAAGCACCTATCAAAATATCCAGATTTCCATCAGTCTTAGTTAAAGCTTGATTAATGTAATTTTCCGAAGTCTCTGTATCTTCTCAATTTTCTACCGCTAACATCAACAAACTTTTGACATCATCAGGAACATCATACCAGGAAAACTCATTTTCTTGGACTTGCATTTGTTTGACCTAAATAATAGATAGCAATTACCTTAGAACAGAAAAAAATCAAAAGCTGCTAATCCTAATAACATTTTTTAGTTCTTTTGGGAGTTATATCATGTCCTCTAGAATATTAAAAAATAAAGTTTGGTAGTTGTCTTAACCACACTATATTTAGAATGGCGCCGCATCGCAACTACAAACAAAAAAATTTATACTAAAGATGTTTTTAGTTAATCAAAAGTCTAAAATCTAAAATTACTATGTTTATCCCTGTAGGTTTTGAACAAAAGTCAATTGTCACTTCCCACGGTAGAATGGTTTACTACACTGCTGACAAAGCACCCTGGAAAACTGACATCAGCAGCACTGACGACTTACCAACTCTAGTATTTTTCCACGGTTTTGGTGGGGGTTCATCTGCCTACGAATGGTCGAAAGTTTACCCAGCCTTCGCTGCAGAATATCAGATTCTCGCTCCAGATTTAATCGGGTGGGGGCGTTCGGAACATCCGGCGCGAGATTACAAAGTAGATGACTACATCACAACATTTATCGAATTTTTAGAACAAACTTGTCAACCTCCTACTAGAGTTATCGCTTCTTCTTTGACGGCAGCAATGATTGTCAGGGTAGCGAGTACGCGTCCGGATTTATTCAAGTCTCTGATATTAACAACTCCAGCAGGTTTATCTGACTTTGGGGAAAACTATACCCGCAGTTTTCTCGCCCAACTGGTAAGTACACCAATATTAGATCGTCTGATATACAGTGGGGGTGTTGCTACCACTGGGGGAATTAGAAGTTTTCTAGAAAACAGACAATTTGCGAGTCCAAACTTAGTTTACGATGAAATTGTACAGGCATATTTAGAGTCAGCAATTCAACCCAATGCTGAATATGCTGCTTTATCCTTTGTGCGGGGAGATTTGTGTTTTGACTTATCTTTATATATGAGTCAACTAACTATTCCTACAGCAATTATGTGGGGCCAAAAGTCAGAATTTACTGGTCCAGAAATTGGTCAGCGTTTAGCAGATTTAAACCCCCAAGCTGTGCAGATTTTTCAAACATTAGATAATGTGGGTTTAACTCCTCAATTGGAAGTTCCGGCAGTGACTATTGGGTTGATTAAAAAGTTCTTGAAACAGTTGGATGAAGTTCCGGCTGCTGTGGTGTAGGTTTTGTCAAATTGGGTTAATGAAGGATAGTTAATTCTGATTTTTATCACCCCTTCCTCAATAATTTTTTTGTCATTGTGAGGCCGGATTGAGAAAACAATAATATAATCTTTCCTCACATTAATCCCGCTGAAATAATCTCAGCCATTATCAAGATTGGTTTGAGGGGATTAGTCGATTTTGCCACAAGAGTTATATAGCAATTCTTGAATAGATGAGATACAAGATTTTTATCCTCTGGCGTCCCTCTTAGTAATGGATGAAGTGTTCAAAGTCCTCCTTGAAAAGGGGGATTTAGGGGGATTTTCTATATACCTAACCAGACAGAGAATTACTATAGTTAAAAATCATCTTGGCAATGAAAATTTTTTCTGGTGATATGATACTAATTCTCTGTGAAGTTGCATCTACTAATTATGTTCCCCCTAGCCCCTTTTTTTATCCCTCTAGCCCTCTTCGTCAAGAAGGGAACTAGAGGATGCTGTGCTTTTTGTTTGATGAGGAAAAGAGGTAGTTAGTGGCACTCTTCAGGAGAAACGGCATGAAAAAGAATAATTAACCTAGGGAGAATCCTTAGTAATTACTCTTAGCTAGAATTCTCATCATAAAAAATGGGATTCCGTAGGTAGGGTTGAGGAACGTAGCTTGCTTCCCGAAGGGGAACCCAACATCATGTATGTTTTGGCTGGGTTTATCCTGCGGATAAACTTCGCTAACGCTGATGCTTAACCTAACCTACTATATGATGGCTAATCATGTAGACACTATATAAACAGTTGAAAACTATATCAAAGTATATAAGCGTGGTGTTGAGTTAAGTATTTGCTAAAATTTAGACTTACTCTGACAATAGATATTAATTTTAACTATTTAATCAATACTTAGAAGCTCTAAAAATTATTTCGCAACTTGATCAGATTCTGTGTCGCATTTTCTTCCAGTCAAACCGAAAAACCGTTATACCATTTCGCAAAAAATCTCTTTCTCTTTCTTGCTCTTCTACTCGTCTTTGAGGAGTGTGGGAAGGAGCGTCAACTTCGAAGACTCCCCACTTAAAACCTTTGAGTGTTTGATAGCAAACTAGAAAATCTGATTCTTTATTTTATCGTCCATTTGTTGTAGTGATACGGGCAGCACTATTGGGAAAAAAAGTAAATTTAGTTTGTCTAATTCTTCAGCAATTTTAACTTCATATTGAGAGCGAAAGCGTAAACCTTTCCAGAAAATAATATTTTTTTAGCTCCTAATCTGACACTATTTAATGCTAGAGAGTCGAGGAGAGTTCCTGTGATTTTAGCATTATCTAGTTTGGCTCCTGTTAAATCTACACCTGCTAAGTTGGCATTGATTAAATCGGCATTAGTTAAATCTGCTTCTGTGAGGTTGGCATCGGCTAGGTTTGTTCGCTCTAAATTTGCATTTTGGAGGGAGGTTTGATTTTGTTAGGTTTGCTTTACATAAAGAAGCAACATCTAAATTAGTATTGCTTAAGTTAGCACAACTCAAGTCGGCTTCACTCAAGTTGGCTTCACTCAAGTTGGCTTTAGTCAAGTTAGCACAACTCAAGTCAGTTTCCTCCAAGTCGGCTTTAGTCAAGTTAGTATTAATCAAGTTAGTATTAATCAAGTCAACGTCACTAAATTCAGTACAACGCAAGTTAGCATCACTAAAGTTAGCATCACTCAAGCCAGCAGAAATAAATTGAGTACCCATCAAGTCAGCAGCAGTGAAGTTAGCTGCACTCAAGTTAGAAAAACTCAAGTTAGAAAAACTCAAGTCAGCAGCAGTGAAGTTAGCTCCACCCAAGTCAACTTCAAATAAGCATCTACAGCACCACTCAAATCAACATTGCCAAAATCTGTCTCCCCACTAGCATAACGCTTAAAAGTTCCTCTGTATCCATATAATTCCCAGTTATTAATTACTTCTACATCATAACTTCAACAGCTCAACCAAAATAGTTTTATTCTCAGATCGATCACTCACTCACACAAAACTAAAAAATCTGACTAAAAATAAGCAACCTCCAAAATTACATCAAATTGACATTTCAACCCCCAACATTGTAGACTCTAGCAACAACAACCAAGCAAATCATCATTAATGACGTCTAATATCCCTAATCAATTTATAGAAAAATCACCCCTATCAGTAGCAGGAATTACCTCTTATATTAAACAGCTTTTAGAAGAAGACTACAAACTTCAACAAATCTCAGTTATTGGAGAAGTATCCAGCAAAAACCTACATTCTAGTGGATTATATTTTAAACTTTCCGAATCAGATAACTCTGCCTCTATTCCCTGTGTTATTTGGCGGAACACCAGAAAAAATATTCAACACCAACCACAAGAAGGAGAACAAATAATCGTCAAAGGCAATATAGACATCTATGCCCCAAAAGGCGAGTATAAATTAATAGTTTATACTGTCTCCCTAGCCGGAAAAGGAATACAAAACCTCCGCTATCAACAACTTCGTTATCGTCTAGAAACAGAAGGTTTATTTGACAAAAAAAATAAGCGATCGCTCCCCAAATTTCCTCAAAGAATCGCCGTTGTCACCTCCGATACTGCTGCAGCCTGGGGAGACATTCAACGCACAATTAAACAACGCTACCCCCTCGTAAAAATCTTATTATCACCAACATTAGTACAAGGAGAATTTGCCCCACCCTCCATAATAGAAGCAATAAAAAAAGTAGAAGATGACGGAACCGCCGAAGTGATAATTTTAGCTAGAGGCGGTGGAGCAGTAGAAGATTTATCCTGCTTTGATGATGAAAGAGTTGTGAGAGTTCTTACCGATTGTTCAATTCCAATTATTACAGGGATCGGGCATCAAAGAGATGAAACATTAGCAGATTTAGTAGCAGATTATTCTGCCCATACTCCTACAGCAGCAGCAGAAAAAGTTGTACCAGACCAAAATCAACTTTATATTGAACATCACCAAAGAATAGAAAGAATTGTTGATGCCTTAAAAACTAGATTTCATCAAGAAAATACCAAAATAAATTCTCTCAAAACTCGTCTCAAAAATATTCCACGCACTTCCATAACTTTAGACGAAGCAACCGTGAAATGTCAGATTTTAAGGCAAAAGTTAACTGCAATTGACCCCAAAGCCGTTTTATCCAGAGGTTACGCAGTTGTGAAAAAAACTGACGATAAGTTGGTAAATTCGACAGCAGATTTAACCACCGACCAAGAATTAATAATTCAGTTACATCATGGTAAGATAAAAGTCAACATTACAGATATTCTGGAATAAACCTCTAGCATCAATGCCAAACTCTCCACTTTTTCAGGGAGGGTAATCTCGTCTAACTCGAAAACTTGGAGAAAGAAAACTATGGAATTTAAGTATGAGGAAACAGTCATTAATATTGAAACTATAATTGCTGAACTTGAATCAGGAGAACTGACACTAGAAGAAGTCTTTAAAAAATTTTCGATCGCTGTGGAAGATTTGCAAAAATGCGAATATTTTCTAACTCAAGGTCAAAAACAAATGAATTTACTAATAGAAACTTTAGAAGATGATTTTTAACCACAACACCGTAGGTAGGGTTAAGCACTAGCGCAACCCAACAAAAACCGATAGGAAGCAAAGCACAGATATTTGCTCCCATGTTCAGATAATTAATTATGAACAGAATCCCCCGCTTAAGCCCCCATCTATAATCTTTGATGAGCGATGAGGTAAGCGGGAGTGACTATTTCTGATATATTAGTATTTGGTATGGTAAAAGCTTATAGCTGGAGACACGACCTCTTTTTTACATAGCCATCATCAAGTTTTTTTGTTGGTTATATTTCTCTGAGGTTAAGGGCGCAAAAGCTCTTATGACTCGCGCTCGTACGCCAGCTTTTTCCAGGCACTTGAATCTCCATCTGTAATCTTTGATTTAGATGGAGTGCGTTCAAAAACCTCAATCCCTAAAACTTCTGTTTTATCCCCCCAACCCCCCTTTGAAAGGGGGCAGTAAAGCGAAGCATCCTCCGATATCCGCCGTCAGGAACCCCTAGCTGTCGGCTCCGCCTGCCGTCTGGCCAAGCTATGGGGCAAGCCAGCCCCCTTGTTGCTGTGCTCCGAGAAGGGGAGCAAAATACCATCCCAACCTAAGACCATAGAAGTCTACGTTATCGGCAAGGGTTTAAGTTCCTGCCTGGAGATGGGTTGCCAGTTCCCTACTCTTTAACTGGAGAGTTAAACAGGTAAGCGTGGGTGAAACTCCTGCTTTCTGAATAGTACCGACTGATAACATTGGCGAGGCCAAAAGTTAAGGGAGGGTGTTTGAGGGGGAGTAATCCCCCGCCCCGTAAGGGGACGGCGACTAAAGTCCCTCGTGTCGTTTTTCATCCCTTAGCTGTTGAGC
>JAJEAQ010000110.1 GCA_022822685.1 Trichodesmium sp. jk18x7bins.61 | reverse complement strand
TATATAGGACTTACGCATTTATGCTATATATACCGTACTAATTGGCCAATATTCGGAACATAATCACTATAGATAGTGCCGTTGCTTAAATCCTGATCTAGCTATAGCAAACATTTTGCTAAATTGCTGCAAAACAATTTTTGATAGAGATTTAAAAACTATCCAAAACAATTGTTTGGCCTGAAGACTCTCAAAATAGCTAGAAAAATCTTTTCGGATGAACCTCGATTGTTTATAATTTTCTAGACATTAGATATAGTAACTAACAAGGCAAATGCTTTCTGAGGGCCTCATCTTTATTCTTTTTCTGATCTTCCTGATGCTACTGTTTATGGGTTCTGCTCTCTAAAGTGTTGAACTTCTGAGTAAAAAAATCAAAAGTTTCTATTATATATAATGGCCGTAGTTATCTAAGAATATTCGGTTGGCAAGGAAACCTGTCAGCTTTAACTACGGGATGAAAAACGACCTAAGGAATTCAGCTGTAGCCCCTGTTCAGGGAAGGGTATTACTTCCCCTTAAAACACCCCTTTCTGGGGTCAAGTTTGTCACGCTTTTGATTTTGCGAAGCGCAAAAACGAAAATTTTATCAGTTGATACTTTCGGTGAAAGCATGAGCTTCGCCCACGCTCCCCTATTTAGCCTTCCGGTTAAAGAGCTTTAATATGGCAACCCATCCCCTAGGTCCGAATTTGACATATACAGGCTAGACTATTTAGTCTCAAATAAATATAAAATTTCCACAGCTTAAGACATCTGACATTATAATATTAGACAGGTGACTTTCATAGGATGTCCAGATGTTATCCCCAGAGCCAGCTTCTCAGCACTCAGAAACTGAACCAATCCCTAAAATTTATCAGATTTTAGGATTTGACAAGATACCAAAAAATATTTTAGAACTACCTCAAGAACTGCAAATAATCAGTATAATCCGTCAGGGACTTTCAATAATTTCTGTAATTAGAGTAGCAGAATGTTGTGGCATTTCCGAGTCACAAATGGCAGCTTTATTAGCAACTTCTGAACGCACTATCTCCAGGCGCAAGAAAGATCACAAACCTCTCGATCTTTCAGAATCAGATAGGCTTTATCGTATTGCTAGAATTTTTGCACGAACATTAGATATATTTGAAAATATGGAAACAGCAAGAGATTGGCTGAAAAAGTCAAATCGTGCCTTGGCTGGAAAAACTCCTTTGGAACTACTGGATACAGATGCAGGTACACAACAAGTGGATGAACTTTTGAATAAAATAGAGTATGGAGTATATAGTTAACTCTAAAAAATAGGGAGGCCAATGCCTCTTCAGTCCACTTATTAGCGATCGCGACTGGTAGCAAGGGTTTAAATCCCCCTTCTGCAAGTCAGGAACCCCAGGCTGGAGGCGAAGCCTGCCGTAAGGCCAAGCTATGGGGCAAGTCAGCCCTCTTATTGCTGTGCTCCGAGTAGATCAGCCCAACACCTGACAGGCCTTAGATTCGCTTAAGTCTATGTTATCGGCAAGTGTTTAAGTGCCTACCCAGGGATGCTTGCCAGTTCCAGGCTCTAGAACCAGAGGGTTAAACAAGCCCGTAGGGACGTTCCATGGAACGTCCTTGCTTCCACCGATAGTACCGACTGATAACATTGACAAGGCCAACATTACCGTAAACTGTCATCATTGCGGATTCATTGAAGACAGGGATGTTAACACAGCAATCAACATTTTGTACAAAGGACTAAGTAAGGTGGAGCACACAGGAATTCATACGCTTGTGGGAGATTTGCCCTAGCCACGCAGGTAGGAGAAATCCTGCCAGATGATGGCGAGTCGTAGAACCAAAAGAATCCCCTTCTATGGGCGAGCAGGGACTGTCAAAAAGTTTCATTTCCTATACTAAATTATCAATTTGGTGGTATTGAATTAGTAGTTAGTTTGAAGGCTTCACTAAATTGTGTAATTCCTAACTTTTTCTTTAATTCTAGTCTTTAAAAAGATAATAATTATGAGTTTAACAGTATGGCTCATCTCTCATAAAAAACGTATTGATAGTGCTTTTAAAACTGAAGGTTACAGTCTTGGCAGAGGTCGTTGGAGCTCTAAAGGTACTGCTTTAATTTATACTTCATCGACATTATCTCTAGCAGCATTAGAAACTTTAGTTACAATGGAAATAGAAAACTTCGGTACTATATTCGTATCTATTGGTGCAGAAATTCATGATAGTTTTATGATTAAAAAACTAGAAGAAAATATGCTACCCCATAACTGGCGTGATATTCCTCCACCTCAAATTTTAGCCACTATTGGAGATAAATGGTTAAGTTCTAAAAGCACAGCAATTTTGAGGGTTCCTTCTGCAATTATCCCTCAAGAATATAATTATTTAATTAATCCTCTACATCCAGATTTTGAGAAAATATCAATTTATCCTCCCCAACCTTTCATCTTAGACCGCCACCTTAAAAATATTCAGACTGCAATATAAATTATTGCCACAAAGCATTGATCTGTAGCCTAGAAATCACAAATTAATATTTAACTACCTTGTTTGAGTTTTGTATTATTGACTCGACTCAAGTGAAAAAGATTATGAATATTAATATTGAGGTTTAAACATTTCTACTCCAATTACCCACTTGGTATACCTTATTTTTATGGATTCAAAAAATCTAAATGACTGCCATGTTCTGCCCGTAAAGATGCTATAGAACCTTGCAATTCTAACTTACCATTATTTAGAAAAACAATCCATTCAGCACGACTAATTACCCTAGGCCTATGACTAATAAAAATTGTAGTTTGACCCCGACGATGAGACAATAATTTCTCCAAGACTTCCGATTCACTCATCGGATCTAAACCAGAAGTTGATTCATCTAACACTAACACAGGTGGAGCATTAACAATACTTCTAGCTATTGCTAAACGTTGCCTTTGTCCCCCAGAAATATTCGCTCCAAATTCTCCTAAAACTGTTTGATACTTATCAGGTAAACGACTTATAAATTCATCTGCTCCAGAAACTTGACAAGCTTTAACAATTTCTTCAAATGTTACTCCCGGTGCTGCTAATTGGAAATTTTCAATAATTGAACGACTCCAAAAATGAGCATCTTGAGGCACTAAAACTACCTGTTTTCTCAGAGAATCTATAGCTAAATCTTGCAGATTATAAATACCAATCTGAATATTACCAGATTGCACAGGATATAAGCCCGCAATTAATTTTGCTAATGTACTTTTACCACAACCAGACTCTCCAATTAAAGCTATAGACTTACCACCGGGAAACTTTACAGAAAAGTTTTCTAACAAATCAATTCTGCCTGGGTAGTGAAAACAAATATTTGTACAAATAATATCAGCCCTAGTGTTAATTTTAGCATCAGGCTTTTGATGAGTTTCATCTGTTTCTGGTGGATAATCAATAACTTCTGATAGTCTTTGAGTGGCAGTATTAACTCTAGTCAATTCGTCCATCAATCCCACTAATGTAGTGACTAAAGCTGACACATATTGATTCATAGCAATACAAGCTAATAATTGACCAATACTTAATTGTTCAGCTATGACTAAATTACTACCAAACCAGAAAATAAAAATATTACCAATATTGCTAACTAAGCCAGAAAATACATCATTTATAATTCCTATTTGAGTAGTCCGAAAACTCAAATTAGCCAATTTGCCAAACCTACCTTGAAATTCTTCCCAAAACTGGGGAGTGCTGGAGGTAGTTTTCAGAGTCAT
>JAJEAQ010000250.1 GCA_022822685.1 Trichodesmium sp. jk18x7bins.61 | reverse complement strand
TACTAATTATAAATAAATTGTTCCTCATCTCCAGGGAGTCAGGGAGAGACTCCTCACAGTGGTAGATGGGTGCCTATTGAATGATGAAATAGAATCTGTGTCTATAGAGGATGTGGAGATATGGCTGACTGAGGACAATTTATGCTTGTATTGAGCTGGGGTTGATTGATGATGGTGTTAGGTGGGTGAGTTTAGCTTTGCTACATGAATGTGGAAGTGGCTGAATTCGGCGTTGTTTGGTTGGGGCGACGGAGTGAGTATGTCAATAGCATAAGTGGGGATTAGAATCCGACTCTAATTTTGATTAAAACGTAAGTTTTTCTAGGAGGCGACCTCCTTCTCTAACTCTGTTTCCCATCAATGAAAAGGAGTTGGGGGTGACGGGGCGTCAACTAAATTTCCCAGCATGAGGATGTTTTGAGTAATTAGTTAAAAAACCAAAAACAAAATATCAAAAAATATTATCTTAGTTGTCATATATATTTAAACATCTGGCAAAAATCACCAAATAAAATATTTTTCAATTCCTGTTGATCAATTCTTGCACCCGTGATCTATTTTTTTATTGATAATAATTAACTATTTTGACTGACGTTCTCGTTTTATAGTTGCTTCCATAACAAAAGTCATAGAAGGGCCAATTACAACCCCACTAGTAGAATAATATCGCTCTTGATCTAAGTGTAGTAAATTTTCAAAACCACTACGGCGTTGGGCACCATTTCCCAGTACCCAATAGCGTTGAATGATTGAATCTACACCGAGCCATCCTTCTCCTTCAAACTTTCCTAGTTCACTATGCTGTAGAAGAAAGGTATAGCGTCTTTCGTCATTATCGAGACGTCCTTTGTACCGTAGAATAATATCCTCACGGTCTTGAGTAGGAAATATCAACTTTGTGACCATAGAAAACCAATCTGTGCGATCCCATGTCACGATAGTTTTACCCTTAACATTAATCAACATTCCGTTGCGCTCCAGCCAATTTCCTTCAATTGTCCATTTGCCTGATTCTAATATAAATGTATGAGTCACAGTACTATTCCTCTACTGGTGATTCTCCTACACGCTCCTATTAGCTTGCCTCCTGACGGAGAAGCTAAGCAATTTCTCATCGCTCTGTGAAACAGTGTAGGCAACCGAAGTCTGTTGAAGACGGTCAGAACTTCATTCAGGGGAATCCCCTTGAATCGGCGACTTCAGTCGAAATCCCCTGTTTAGGGGAAGGGGATTACTTCCCTCTAAACGTCCATTTCAGGAGTAACTTTTGCTGTTGAATAAGCTTCAAGCCTGTCTAGCAACCGAGCTTAACCCACCCTCTCTTGTCTCAGCCTTAAGTTTATGAGTTAGGGGCTGGCAAAGTATTGGCTCAGTGGGAACTTGAACGCTTAGGAATGGGAACAGATGGGAGTCCGGAAAATATTAATTGCACTACTTAGATTGCTAAGGTGCAAACCAGTTATTTTCGGTCTTACCTAATTCACGCTCCCTACTAAGTATAGTACTGGCACTATGAGTATATTTTAGACTATTTTGAACTTAATCCTCTGAGTGGTCTCCATCTATAATCTATGATGAGCGATGAGGTAAGTGGGAGTGATGATGAGTGTGATAGACTACATAGTAAGGTATGGCAAGAGCTGATAACTGGAGGCATGACCATTAGGGGAAAATCCTGAAAATATAGAACTTCTGGGTATTGGGCTTAGGGAAGCACAAATGTTAAATGTGTCAGAATTATGGCAAGCAATAAAAGCTAAAAACTATAATAAAAACGGAGATTTTGCCCTTTTAAAAACTCGTGCGTGCATTTGGGGCAGTACTCAATCCATAAATTGAGGGAAAAATGTCAGATATTGTAGATTATTACCCCACTATCAATTTAGAAAAATTAAATCAATTGCCTGGTGATACTTTTGACAAAGAATATGCACGTCACTTAAAAGCAAATAATCTTAAACCTTTGGGTATTACTCCCAAGATGCAGGAGATGGAGAAACAAAATTTATTTGCTTTGAGATATATTCTGACTCATGATATATTTCATGTTTTCCTTGGTTTTGATACCAGTTATGCTGGAGAAGTTAGAGTTTTAGCTTTTAGTGCTGAACAAAATTACAGCCAGTCTCTCAAAATTAGCTTGTGGACAGCTAGGCTAATTTATCAAATTCTAGCTCTGACTCAATTGAGAGAAATATTTACCAATATTCGGAAAGGAAAAGAAATGGCTAAAAAAGCCAAATTTTTACTGGGATATGGGTTTGAAGAAAATTGGGAGCGACCTTTAGCTGAAGTTAAGACAGAATTGGGTTTAGTATGAGAAAGGAAGAAGGAAAATATCTAGTGGAATTGCTATATTACTTTTGAGTTTTTACTTGATAAAACGTATCTCTTTGTTGTTCATTTATCCTCAAATCTCTAATAACTTCCAGCAAACTTTCTACTTTCATGTAAGTACCTCTAACAGCACCCGCCATCGTTGTAATATGCTCCTCCATTAATGTTCCTCAATATCATTACAACCCCATGTCAAAGCCTCTTTTGCTCCATCAAGACCAATTTTTACTCAACTTGGTTGATGATTAACAATCCAATTTCCTAAAAATATTCTCGATACTGCTGTTAATAACAAAATATCTATCAAAACAGGTTGGTTGCGCCCTACTCTTCGACGCAAAGGTGCAGGTGCTTCTTGCCCTACAAAAGGCAATAAAATAAATTCTGTAATTCTTGCTGGATAATTTTTTTTCAATAGCAGTTTGTTGGAGCGATCGCAATCTTTCCAAATGCAAAATCTACCTACTGCTGAGGCGTTTCAATATGCCCACATAACATTATACTTGTAGTTGGCATTCCTAAGCGATGTGCTGTGCTGACTATTTCTAACCAAATCGCTGTATTGATTTTTTTCGGGCAGATAACCCGCCGCACAGCATCATCCAAAACTTCTGCAGCAGTACCTGGCATTGAGCCCACTCCCGCATCTCGTAATGCAGAAATCATATATTCATAACTCAAACCATCCTCCCTAGCAATAAACTGTACCTCTTGAGGGGAGAAAGCGTGTAAGTGCAACTGGGGATATTCATCCTTAATAACTTTCACCAGTCGCAAATAATAAGGTAAAGATTTTCCTTCAATCTTAGCAACAGGATTTAACCCTCCCTGCATACAAATTTCTGTTACTCCACGTTGCACTGCATCATGAGCTTTTGCCAAAATTTGAGCAATATCTAACCAAAATGCCTCCACATCACCTTCATCTCGGCGAAATGCACAGAAACTACAATGTTCCAGATATTGGTGAAATTTATATTACGGTTGATAACGTAAGTAACTGTATCTCCTGCTTGTTGCTGGCGGAGTTTGTCTGCTATTTTCTGGATAACACTCATTTCTGCTGGAAGTTGTCTTAAGGCAAGACTTCCGAAATCTGGTGCTGGAGTTGGGGATAACAATAACATTGCTTCTGCTGCAGATAAGTCGTAACCTTCAAGGACACGATTTAAAATTCTATCTAGGTTTTGGTTTGTCAAATTTACAGCAGTCATATTATTGGGTTATAAAATGAGTGTGACAAAATTCAATCAAAAAATAGCTAACTTCTGGCGTAGGAGTTTACAAAATCAATGGTTGCTATTGTTGGTTTGGATAGCGATCGCTACTTGCTTACGTTTAATCAACTTAACTTCTAAACCACCTTGGGCAGATGAGTTTTCTACCTTAGTTTTTAGTTTGGGTAATAGTTTTGATATTGTACCACTTGAGCAAGCGATCGCTCCTGACATTTTACTACAACCTCTACAACCAAATCCCAACGCTAAAATCCAGGATGTAATTCATAACCTCTTAACTCATAGTAACCACCCACCTATATATTTTATCTTGGCTCATTGGTGGATGCAGCTTTTTCTTCCAGAGGCGGGATTAGTCTCTCTGTGGGGTGCGCGGTTTCTCAGTGCTATATTTGGTGTTGCTTCTATTCCTGCCATTTATTGTCTAGGTAGACTTGCTTTTCGCTCTCGGTTAGTTGGGCAACTAGCTGCTGGAATTATGGCAGTTTCTCCCTACAGCATTTATCTAGCTCAAGAGGCACGTCATTACACCTTAGCTATCTTATTTGTGATTGCTTCTTTTTGTTGTTTAACTGTGAGTCTTCGTCATTTTCAACAAGATCAATCTTTACCGATTTACGTAGCATTTATTTGGGCATTAGTCAATAGTTTAGGTATTGCTATTCACTATTTTTTTACTCTGAGTCTCTGTGCTGAAGCAATTGTATTAATTGTTTTAGTCTGGCTGCAAACTACTCCTCTGTCAAAATTTAATTGTTGGCTAGTAGAAGCATTTGATTCTAATTGTGAGGGAGGCGATCACATGATCAACACTTCCAAATTAAATAGACAGACTAAGACTGATACAAATTCCAAATTTTTCTGGATTAATTTAGGGGAAAATTATCAAAGTAGACTCAGTAATAAATTTAGCTTTTCTCCCATAATCCTTTGTAAAAAAACTGCCCATAAAGTAAAAAAATTGCGCAAATTCATTCCCCATACTCTCCTCAAATCACTTGCTAGCTTCTGTGTGGTAATTTTCGGAACTTTAGCAGGAGGTTTAATTTGGCTGCCTTTTTGGAAAAATGGTTATAGCACTGAATTAACAGAATGGATTTTAGTGAATGATAGTACCTTAAAAAACTTAATCAGTCCCATTTTTCAATTTCTTGCTACAGGCATTACTATGTTATTTTTACTGCCGATAGAATCACCTAATTTTGTCATGACAATTATTTCTGCTTTGGTGATGATTTTATTTTTAATCTGGGTGCTACCTTTATTTGTTGGCGGGATTATTACCTGCTTAAAAAAATCAGAATTTCGTTTATCTACTATTGTTTTCAGTGGAATTATATTAGCCAGTATATTATTATTTGTGAGTTTTACTTATGTTCTGGGTATTGACTTGACTAGAGGCGCTCGTTATAGCTTTGTTTATTTTCCAGTAATAATTGTTTTAGTGGCAGCAATACTAGGGGAAATTTTTAACCAGCAGTTTGTTAAAAGTAAATTTTTCAATCTCTTTATTTGCACAACTACTGGTAAAAATACAGTTGTTTTAGTTTGGTTAATGGCTTTACTCAGTGGGTTAACTGTTGTCTCAAATTTAGGGTATCAAAAATACTATCGCCCAGATTTATTAGTTTCTCTCATGCAAAAAAAATCTGATATACCTATACTTATTGCTACTGCTCATTATACTCATGTCGAAACAGGAGAGTTGATGGGAATAGCTTGGAATATGAGAGAAATTTTCAAAAAAGATCAACTCAAAACAGATTTAAAATCCGGATGCAATGAGCAGTTTATTTGTCAGAAAGAATCTCTAGTGACTGCGGGAATTAATCTAGATCAAATCAAATTTATTTTAGTACATCAAAAACCAGATAGAGAAAAGACAATAAGTTCACTTCAGCAAACTATAAATAAACTGGAACATCCCTTAGATTTATGGCTAGTTAATTTTGGAATTGATTTGAATTTAAAAGTACCCAGTTGTCAAATTGACATGAGCAATCTACCATTAATAGATGGTTATAAATATCAGCTTTATCATTGCGATTAAAGTAACGTTTATATCCAGCAGAGATTTTGTTTGTAGTTGCGATGCGGTGCCAAAATATATCTCTTGCGTGGTTAGCGCCACTGAATGATTAGCGTTTTACCAGACATAATATGACTTATATTACAATACAGTTGATATTAAAGATAGTCGTAGGTTGGGTAGAACGAAGTGTTAGGGAAGTTTATCCGCAGGAACAACCCAACAAAACTTCTGAAAATGGTACTCCTTGTATTACTCATCCAGTTTCAGAGGCGATCGCTCGTTATGCTGAGGCAGAAGCGGTGCAGATTTACCCAAGGGGTGAGTGGGATTATCAAGTCGGGCTGGGTATTCGGGCAAAAATTGATAGTCGAGATGTTTTGGTGGGGAGTGGGAAGTTTTTGGCTCAGCAGAGGGTTGATTTAGAATGTTTTTATGAGGAACATCCCTGTTTTCTGGAAAATTCCGAAAATCCTAACCAAGAATCTCTGGTTTCTTAGTGGTTATCGTTAATTTATGTATAGCAATCGCCAAGGCGGTTTTAGCTACGCTACATGAAATAGGACGCTAATCGCCAGACATACTCAATGACATCTCGTCAGCAATCAAAATTTTCTAGAGCGTAACTATAGGGTGGGGCCATGATTAGACGATTCCTTCCCGGCTCGCTTTGCTACGCACATGAAACGCGAATCACTATCTATAAAACCTACATTCCGCAGGTTAAAGGTGCTGCAGGGGGATTTTTCAAAGGCTATAATATTTATTATTTTACTATAAAACCATTTTTTGACCGAGTGGCGATCGCATCCCTCAAACCCTTGTTAACTATATCGTTGAATAGTCTAGGAACC
>JAJEAQ010000130.1 GCA_022822685.1 Trichodesmium sp. jk18x7bins.61 | reverse complement strand
TACTAATTATAAATAAATTGTTCCTCATCTCCAGGGAGTCAGGGAGAGACTCCTCACAGTGGTAGATGGGTGCCTATTGAATGATGAAATAGAATCTGTGTCTATAGAGGATGTGGAGATATGGCTGACTGAGGACAATTTCTGCTTGTATTGAGCTTGGGTTGGTGTATGATGGTGTTAGGTGGGTGAGTTTAGCTTTGCTACATGAATGTGGAAGTGGCCTGAATTCGGCGTTGTTTGGTTGGGGCTACGGAGTGAGTATGTCAAGATGAACTAAGCTGCTGTCCATCGAAACCTTGAAGAGATTGTTTGTAAAACTGAGATTAAATTCTGGCGTAGGATCGGCCCTGGGGTCGAGATCTCCTCGTACTCACAAGATGTTTAGTTGTCCCCCGTAACCCACCAGAATTCAACACCCTAGCTATCTTAATATTTACTTTACAAACAGTCTCTAAATTTCTTAGTAGAATTTTTCTGACTCTTAGCTTCAGCGTCACTATTAGGAGCAACCTCCTACTTAGAAGTAGAAGTTTTTCCCTTTGATTTCTGATTCGACTTTAGCCATTGCCTAAAGTGCTGATCGAATTCTTCCTCACTTACAAGATTGAAATCTAGAAAATCTGAGTTATTCGTAAGTTGTATTTTCCGTGCGAGCAACTTTATATGTTCTATATAATTATCTGGTATCTTCCATACACCTCTTTTTTTGTTGTGATTGTTGTATGCTGCCATGTAAATTTTCGTGGCTTGCCACTCATATAACTCAACCAAATCTAGCTGGGATAGATTTTGGCGAGGATATAGCAGTTGTAGACTTTCTTTGTCTATAAGTTCTTGTGTAAATAAATCCTGCCATAACTTATTTGTAGCAGTTGTGAATCTTTCTATCCCACTACCTTTTAAATAGCCTCGTGTTTCTGGTAATTTTGGCTCCAGCTTTGTTAACCTATGGCTTTCTTCTGGTGGTAATATTGAGTTCAGCTCTCCTAACATACGGTCATTACGTATATATATATTTCTGATTTCGTCAATCGCACTTAGATCATCCTGAGAGATTTCGCTCTGTGGATTTCGTTGATTATTTGTTTCCTTACGTTGAAAATATTGTTTAAATCTTTGATAAACCACTGACCAAGTTTTTACTACTTCTGCTAACGATGATGATTTTAGAGTTGAATATTTATTCTTTTGATCAAGCGTTAATTCTTGATCGTAATTTTTCGGCTCTGATTCTAATGCTTCTATCTTTTGTTTAAGCTGCACAAGAATTAAGGATATATCATTTACCAACTCTGCTATAGTTAAATATGGGAGATAGTTACGATAGGTGGGCTCTCCCTTGTGGGAGCGGGCTTTATACCTACTCATTTCTCTGCTCGATTTTTTTAATTTTTTGGCTGTAAGCATAAAACTGTCTATAAATGAAACTGCATGTGCTCCAGATTCGGTTATAAATTCATCCTCTTGCCAATAATACTTTGAACCATATCCAATAGATTCTTCGATGTATTTTTTTTCTTGCTCCCGTCTTGTGGCTGGGATCAGATCCGATTCTCCTACTATATTAAGTTTATGTTTTTTCAGAGGTGTTTGAAGCGATTGAGAACTAGTATATCCATGATATTCTTTAGGTTTAGCTCCCCCACGCTCATCCACACGTTGAACAGTGGCTATAGCATCATAATCTGAATTTACCTGATTCTGGCCTTGTCTAGCTTCCTTCAACATTTCTGAACTTTCCATAAACTCGGCTGATATGCTTCTAAATTCTGGCACCCATGGTGTTTTCTTTCCGGCTTTGAGTTCCTCTATTCCCCTGCTCCCGATTGCACTCTCTAGGTGTAACCATTCTTCCCTACTCAGGCTGCTCGGTTCAAGTTGTGCCCTCTGTACTACTGAAGATAAAGAACCATAAATCTGAGTAGGGGCGATTGTCTGACTTTGAGGTTTTAACAACGGAATCGGTGCTGTTTCTTTGGGGATTTGGTAGGTGTACATTTTTTGTTCTATTATTGATTTTACTTAAGATGACACTTACTTTGATATCATTAAACATTTGGTTATACCTAACATCCGGAATAATATGAGACTACAACTAATATTCAATCCGGCGATCGCTAGTCTCTTGATTAAAAGTGCCGTTGATTACTGAGCTAAAACTTGGTTTGTAGTTGGGATGGAGAGTTACAGGGAGCATGTTGGTTTGATTCAGCCCTTAAGTAATACCAATTACCAAAAATATTGCTAGACTTGGATTGTCTATTTATAGCATATTATTTTCTGGAGTTAATCCCCAGTATTTATTAGCTTTAACTCTTTTTATCGTCATTTTTACAAAATTTCAAACATAGCATCACTTTTTCAAAATGGTAGATTTTTACCATGAGGAATACAAAAAGTCTTATGCAAATTCACCAATTCAAATCATCAGAGTCCTGGCCAATACAAATGAGCATTTATACAGATAAAAAAAAACAACTCCCGGCCAGGTATAAGCAATTCCCGACCAGGTGTTAAATAAGATTAAGTACAGTAATTTCAGTAAATGGAATAAACTAGAAAACGAAGTAAAAGAGGATATTGCAAATTATCTGAATAATACTGAATTAACAAAAAAACTCGCAGCAATAAAAGCAACAAATTCCCCAATTACCTCATTCGCCCTCAAGCAGCTGACGATAATCATTGGCGGATAAAAGATCATCTACTTCTGGAGGTTGAACACGCACTTTGATCAGCCAACCCTCTCCATATGGATCGTCTAATAACCATTCTAGATTATCTGCTATTTCTTTATTACGCTCTATTACTATACCATTAATAGGAGCCTTTAAATCTTCAACTGCTTTTACAGACTCAATAGTACCAAATGTCTCTCCTTTTATTACTTCATCTACGTCATCTAGTTCCAGATGTACAATATCCCCCAACAGATCAATTGCAAAAGCACTAATACCAATCGTGGCAATCTCGCCATCCATTCTCACATACTCATGAGTGTCAAGGTAATAGAGGTCTTCTGGGTATTCTAGTTGTGTCATTTAGATTCCTCACTTCAATAGTATGAACTCTGCCAGTCAGATTAAAACTAGACTTGCATTACAAATTATTCCGTAAAGAATAATAAAGCAAAATATTCAGTTCTTATGAACAAGAAAAATATTATAAGACTATTTATAGGGAAAATTTCTATTATCAGACTAATTAGTTCTACCCTAATTATTTATGTCCTTGTAGGTTTGTGGGCTTTCTTTTTTTCAGATAGGCTAATTTTTTTACCCCGCCCATCCAGTTATCAAGAAAACCAGGAATTTATTAAGCTTCAGTCTAACGATAGTACCCAAATTACAGCAGTTTATTTACCTAATCCTAAAGCCAAGTATACAATTCTCTACAGTCATGGTAATGCTGAAGACCTAGGACAAATTTTGCCCAGGCTCCAAGATTTGCGAGATATAGGATTTAATGTCTTCTCATACGATTATCAAGGGTATGGAACAAGTCAGGGGAAACCTTCAGTCAAAGGTGCTGATCAGGATATTAATGCCGCTTATAAATACTTAACGCAAAACTTAGAGATACCTGCAAATCAAATTATTGCTTATGGACGTTCCGTAGGTGGTGGCCCTTCAGTCGATTTAGTATTTCATCAACCTGTAGCTGGTTTAGTAATAGAAAGTTCATTTACAACAGCATTTCGGGTAGTGATGCGTATCCCTATTTATCCTTTTGACAAGTTTCCCAGTATTAACAAAATTAAAAATGTTAACTGCCCAGTTTTAGTAATGCACGGAAATATTGACCGAGTCATACCCTTTTCCCATGGGCAACAACTTTTTGCTGCAGCTAATCACCCCAAGCTTTCTCTGTGGGTTGATGGTGCTGATCATATTAATTTATTAGAAGTAGCAGGTAAAAAGTATCCCAAAGTTATGAATGAGTTTGCTTTGTTGGTTCAAGAAAATCAACAGTAGCAATCCAGTTTTTGATCATGTCCAGTTGAATATTTATAAAGTATTCTCAGAGACTAGGAGCAAAATTCATAATTCCGAAGGGAATAGCGATCGCTGAAAAATTTTAGTCTCGGTATCTCTCAAGATTAAATTATGAGGTAATGGGAGCATCTTCCTCCCGTGCATGATCAATTCTTCTGAGAATTATTATTTTTTGACGGCTATATTTTTTTTCCTTGCTAATTGTGCTTTTGCCTGCTGCAACATTTGCTCAAACTCTACCAAACTATACTCAGAAAGGGAGCGATCGCACATCTGTTCCACCAAAGCCAACCGTTTTAAAAATCGATGATTAGTTTCTCACAAACCTTGTTCCGGGTTGAAATCGTACCACCGTGCCAACTGCACCAACACAAATAAAATATCCCCCATCTCTGCTTCTTGATGTTCCTTATCTTCAGATTTTAAAGCCTCTTCAAATTCCCCTAATTCTTTGTTAAATTTCTCCCAAACTCCATCCACATTTTCCCATTCCAAACCAACAGCAGCAGCTTTTTTAGAAATTTTCATTGCTGCCATAAGTGGAGGTAACTGTCGAACGTATCGACTTAACTTTTTACTCAATAAATCATTAGTTTCTCCTATTTCCGCTGCTTTAATTTCTTCCCAGTTTTGCTTCACTTCTTCAGCACTATCTACTTTCACATCTCCAAATACATGAGGATGTCTTCTAATCATTTTTTTACTAATACTTTTAGCCACTTCAACTAAATTAAAATCATTGGCTTCACTAGCTATTTGTGCTTGTAAAACCACCTGTAATAGTAAGTCTCCTAATTCATCAACTACCCCTGCCTTATTTCCACTTTTAATAGCATCCACAACTTCATAAGCTGACTCAATAATATAAGGACTTAAAGTTTCAGGAGTCTGAGCTAAATCCCAAGGACAACCCCCATCTGGAGAACGTAATTTGGCAACTATTTCTATTAGTTCTTTTAATGCAGCCAATGTTGAATTCATGTTAGACAATGAAATGTTCTGATGTTGGTGTGACATGAGGCTAATTATTTTGCTTCTGATTTCTAGAATCAAGCAACTTGAGTCAGATGTTGATTTTTTTACTTTTTAGTACGGCGACGACTTCTCAAAGTTACAACCTTCGGAGAAGTAGATTTGCGAATATTGGACTTACGTTGGCGTTTTAGCAGTTTGCTCTGAGGCATGAAACCAGATAAACCTTTGGTTTTGAAGCGTTTATAAATCGAACTACTCCAGTCACTTATAGAATGACTCATTGCGCCAAATTCTAGACCAATTAATAAGGCTATTACTTCTTGATATTGCTGAGAAAGCGATCGCCATAAATTTTCCACAAATCCTAAAATGCTCCATTCTAAGCCCAGTAATTCATCTATAACCAAACCAAATACAACCACTACTCCTAGCCAGGTTAATAAATATAACAGTCGTAGTGCAGTACCAATTATCAGTCCATGAGATAAAAAAGAGCGATGGTTAAGACTTTTTTGGTATGGCCGCCAAAGCCACCGAAACCAGCCCCAACGTTGGAACTGCCGGGAATTGATATCAAGGTCAGGGCCAAACATGAGCCCGCTAAACAAAAATCCTCCAGAAACAAAAAAGGTCAAGTGAGCACTACGAACTAAAGCCAAGCTTAAACCTGTAACTATAGGCAAACTCCATAGGGTGATCCGGTCATGTGTACGACCACTGGGCATAGCAGATTTTATGTAGGCCAAAAAATGTATAACTTATATTTATAGACTTCCCACCCCAGGATTCCCCTTCGTGTCTAAGACACTTTAGGGCAGTAATTGCGGTGGTTTAATTCCTTACCTGTAGCAATAATATACTACTGAAAGACGGATCAAATAGATAAATCCGTGTCAAATTATGAGTCCAAATGCCGCTAATCCTGCAAGGATGTCCTCTCCAAAAGCACCTATGATAAGTAGATTTAAGATAGACTGAGAAGAGTGAAATACTCGGCAGTTTCTATCATACAAAATCTCTAGCGGTAAACAATACAAACCCAAAGTCAACTTATCTTTACAAGCCCCATCCGTCTATAGAACCCATTTGATATAATATTTTGAGCTGAGGAGCCGGAGTTGCCCCACACTGAAAATTGAGCGCGTAAGACGGGACGCATACTGTGTAGAATTGCTTTCCCATGCAACTCCTAGCTAAAAAATTAATCATTCTGGGTATCAAGCCATTTATCAAAGTAAAAATTAAAATGGTCTTTCGTCACAATATTATACTTTCTCTCATTTTTTGAAGTTCTTTCTTTAATATGTTGTACATGATTGTTTCCGATCTTCCATACCCCTCTTTCCTGATAATTTTTATTGGCTGCTTCGTGCATTTTATCGGAACGCTTTATATCGTTAGAGTCGACGCCCGATATTATTCGGGGCGCCTCTCCTTCAGAACCGGACGTGAGACTTTCGCCTCATCCGGCTCCTGGTTAGTCTGAGTTCTCACTCTGCTCATGTGTTCATAGTGATGACAGTGGTTGTGGAGTGCC
>JAJEAQ010000684.1 GCA_022822685.1 Trichodesmium sp. jk18x7bins.61 | reverse complement strand
CATATAGTACCTGTGGCAGAAGGCGGCACTGACGACACAGAAAACCTAATGCATTTACACAGGGCGTGTCATATTCATGTGGCGAGGTGGCTCAACAGGTACACTCAAAAACCAAGAATTGTTTTGGCTGGAAGTAAGGCTAGAGCCGTGTGATGGGAGACTGTCACGCAGGGTTCAAAGGGGAGGGGAGAGGAGTAATCCTCATTCATGTGGCGAGGTGGCTCAACCTGACCCGATTTATCGAAAAGCAATCAGCTTCAATCCTCAGAATTATCAAACACATACTAATTTGGCTATTGCTCTGAAAAAACAGCAGAAATTTGATGAGACAATTATTCATAATCAAAGAGCGATCGCCTTGAAACCAAATTATGCTCTAGCTTGGAATAATTTAGGTCAAATCTTTAAAAGTAAAGGTAATATTACAGCTGCAAATCGTTGTTATCAAAGAGCTTTGCAGCTACAGCCAAATTATGATGATGTTTACAACAATTTGGGGAATCTTGCTAAAGAGCAAGATGATTTGCTAGCAGCCAAAAATTTATATGAAAAAGCTATTGAATTAAATCCCCAGAATATTAATGCTCATTTTGGTAGAGCGTTGATTCTGCTAAAACAAGGGGAATTTTTACCAGAATTTTCTGAGTATGAATGGCGCTGGCAACATAAAAATTCTATAGCTTATAGTTGATCTCAACCTGTGTGGGATGGTTCCAATTTTGAAGGAAAAACTTTGTTGGTACATACCGAGCAAGGTTTAGGAGATTCGATTCAATTTATTCGCTATCTTCCTTTCGTAAAAAAATTAGGAGGGCGTGTAATTCTTCAATGTAATCAAGCTCGATTGAAATTACTATTTACCACTGTCTCAGGAATTGATGAATTATTTATTAGGGGTGAAAATTTACCAAACTTTGATTTGTAAGTTCCATTAATGAGCTTACCTCGAATTTTGGGAACTACTCTGGAAACTATACCTGCTGAAATTCCTTATTTATCTATTCCCAAATCAACTAGCTTTGAGCTCCCACTCATACCAGAAAAAAAATTCAAGGTAGGGATATGTTGGCCAACAAATAGTATTAGCTCCAGCAGTAAACTACGTTCTTGCCCAATTCAAGATATACAGCCAATTTTCAATATACAAACTGTAGATTTTTACATTTTACAAAAAGAAGTATCCTCCACAGATTTAGAATGGCTCAACTCTCAAACTAAAATTTATAACTTAGGTTCAAATTTCCATGACTTAGCAGATACCGCCGCAGCAATCAAACAACTAGATTTAGTAATTACAATCGATACAGTTATTGCTCACTTGGCAGGGGCTTTAGGTAAACCAGTTTGGGTAATGTTAAATTTTGATTCTGATTGGTGCTGGTTAGTCAACCGCAAAGATAGTCCTTGGTATCCGACAATGAGACTATTTCGCCAAAATAAATTTAATGATTGGCAGGGAGTCTGTCTAGAAGTTGCAGAGTCTTTAATATCTTTATTAATGAGTTTAGAAAAAATAGAGCGTCCATCAAAAACGGCATCAGTTAAATTTCCAGAGTATCAAGCAAAGTTAAGAGAAAGATTCCATCGGGCATATCAAAATTATCAGCAAAATAATTTGCCAGAGGCTGACAAAATCTGTCGTCAAATACTGGCATAAAATCCCCAAGATTTTGAAGTGCTGCACTTATTAGCTGTATTGGAACATTTAGCAGGTAATACCAAAGTAGCTATTCATCTTTTTGAGCAAGTTATTACTCTTAATCCTAATCATAGTCAAGCTTACTCCAATTTAGGGACGATTATGAAAAAAGTAGGTCGTTTAGAAGAAGCGATCGCTCATTACCAAAAAGTAATTAATTTACAACCTAATTATGTTCATGCCTATCATAATTTAGGATTAGTTTACCGTGAATAAGGAAATTTTGCTGCCCCCATATCCCAGTATTTAGTATAAAAAGGCTATGGAAAATCTTTTCCGGTTTGGTAAACAAAGATTGTGAATGACGACCTATTCAACTCCTGATGTCAAACACGAATAAAATTAGTTAAAAATTAACATTAATTGCTTATGTTAACTTATGGGTAGCAAATAATTTAACTGTTGTTTTACCCCTGTCGTTTTGCACAATCTTTAAAGAAAAAAAATCAATAAAAATTACTCCCACCTTAGTTCAAATAGGCTTTTTAAAAATAATTTAGACCTGTAGGGCAATAGCTCAATATCCCAAAGGTCGAGGTTATTGTTCTGAGCATATTAAAAGAGCTAAAAAAGTTCCACGAACTTGTCATCAATGGAGCAAAGAAGGGAACAAAAATTCCCAATCATAACTCTAAGTTTCTGATAATTCAAAGAAAATTCTTAATGATCAAATTTTATCAGTAATTTTCGGAAGCTGAAACAGAGGAGATATTGTTCCGTTTTTATCAGTGTAATATTGAGGCTAACTAACTACTCTTTTTTCCCAAGTCTGGTAGAAATTGATTTAGGTTGTTAGGCTCCATTAATTTCTGGTAATGCTGAGCCACTTCTGCTGTTAGAAGTTCTAGCATTACCATATTTTCAAGCCAGAATTCTATGACATCAAAAACTCCATCCCTACTACATTTAACAACTCTCCATCCTTCTCGTTTACCAATTTCTTCAATTTCTTCTTGATTCAATGGAACAGAAATCGCAGCATGAGTCGCGGTAAATTTGGAGCTAGAATCATTATTAATGAATTGGGTTTGTTCTTGGCCAGTTCCTGGTTTTAATTCTGTTTACTCTCCAACTACTCAAAAATCCTAGATATCAATCCTTATTATTAATGCCTCCTCAGCTCCAAGCTGGAGTGCTTAATTCTTTAGATCAAGCTTTACTAACTCCTGCTTTTGTAGCTCAAAATAATATACAAAAGCAACTCCAAAACTACCAAAATCAAAATGTCAAAATTAATTTGCCTATATTGCAAGCTTTGGGTAGTAATTTCTCGCCCGCAAGTCAGATCGCAGGAACCAAAAATATAGGAATTATTTTCTCGGAAAATACTAAATTCACATCAGAACAAATTAATCTTTCTAAAACTTATGATGTGATTATTGCAGGTTCTACTTGGAATGCTAAAATTCTAGAAATTAATGGTGTAAAACCTGTAAAAAAAAGTGTTACAAGGTATCGACCAAACAATTTTTCATCCTGCACGTGACAACTCCACACACTGACGGCTACGCCTTTCAGTGTGGGCTTCTTTGAAAGCCCTGTCATTAGCCTTAGCAGTACATAAGCTAGTATTGCTCCGTTCACCAGGAATATATAGGCACTTTCAGATATAGGTTTAGCAAACCATGTTCAAGTCTGAAACTCTGCGGTTTTCAATTAAACATTTCTGAGGGAGAGGAAAAGTGTTGAAAACATCAAACCCTGTTGAACATTGGCGATGAACACCACAGGTTTTTTACCTAAATCCTTCAATTTTAAGGACAGGCGGGTCAGGTGGCCGACCCCAGTCGGAGCTTTCTTATG
>JAJEAQ010000285.1 GCA_022822685.1 Trichodesmium sp. jk18x7bins.61 | reverse complement strand
GGGGGCGATGATTTTTTCACAACCCAATTCTCACAAAACTCAAGGATATTTGCTGGAATCAAGATTTAGCTGAATACCAAGTTTTACTCCGAACCATTACTATGCAGGACTATCTTAAAATTAAACTGCTTATTAGCAATTGTAAATTCTTCTACTTTGACTTTGAAAGCATCTTTGTATTCTTCGCTGAGTTTAGATAAATATTCAATACTAAGCATTTTTTGATCCCTGAAAAAGGTCCTATCAATGATCAAATTTAGGTAGCCTAAAAAAACTCTATAGCTACAAATTCAAGGCCCCAGATACCTCCAAGACTTGCCCTGTAATATAATCAGAATCAGGTTGAATAAAAAACCAGACTGCATGGCTAATTTCTGGCAAAGTTGCTGGACGTTTGGCAGGTACTTTAGAAATCATTTCCTGTACATCCCAAGAATTCTCAGCTACTCCTGGTGATACGACATTAACAGTAATTTTGTTTTTAACTAGCTCAAGAGCTAAGGATTTACTGTAGATGGTGATGCCAGTTTTAGCAATGACATAAGCTGTACTATTCTTGCGTGCTACTACATTTTGGGCGCCAGCAAAAGCTAAATTAACTATCCGTGCTCCATTAGCTGCTTTGAGATAGGGAAGTGCTACTTTAGTAATATAGAAAGTGGAATTAAGATTAGAATCAAGAACTTTGTGCCACTCTTGTATAGATATTTGGCTGGTGGGCTTGCTTAAGTAGTTACCTACATTATTCACTACTACTGACAAACCCTCTAGTTGTTCGACTGTTTTTTCTACTAGAGACTTAGCTTGTTGTGGTTTAGTTATATCTGCTTGTAGGGCGATCGCTTTGACTCCGTGACTAGCTGCTTCTTGAGCTGCTTGTTTGGCCGCTTCTAGACTACGGTTATAGTGAAATGCGACATCAAATCCCTTACTGGCTAAATCAAGAGCGATCGCTCTACCTATTCCTGTTGCCGAGCCTGTTACAAGTGCTTTTTTTAGCATTATCTTAAAGTTAGCTAGATTTACAGCCGACTCATAGTCTTTAACTTTAGAAACTTCATCAGTTGTGAGCAGATCGTTTTTTCCTAATCCTGCCAAAACTGCGGTAAAAGCTGGAGCGCTTCCCACTTCTTCTCCAAAAGCTTTCAAAGTAGTAGGTATATGATTGAAATAGCGGTCAGCATTCACTTTTCAAGGCGTTTAATACCAATTCTCAAAAAGAATGTCACAAATAATTGAGCGCATCGCCATGTTAAATAATTGCCTGAAATGATTGTCAATTAAAGCTTTTAACTAAATCCAAGATTGACGCATAACTTTTGACTTCTCATTTAAAGCTTATATACTCCAGAACATTCTACCCCTTCTAGGAGTTGAGCGATCGCTTTTCCTGAAACTGGCTCTATCCAATCAGGAGCTATTTCTGCTAGAGGTACAAGCACAAAAGCTCTTTCTCTCATTCTAGGATGGGGTATTTGCAGGTTAGGAGTATCTAATATCAAATCATTATATAAGATTATATCTATGTCTAGACTTCTTTGCCCCCAATGTTCTAAACGTACCCGCTTAAATTGTTTTTCTACATCTAAAACAACTTCTAGTAGTTTATGGGGGCTTAAATCTACTTTTAATAATGCACAACCATTTAGATAATCTGGCTGTTGTGGACCTATTGGTTGAGTTTGGTACCAGCTAGAATAAGTATTGAGGGTAATATCAGGAATTTTCGATAAAGTTTGGATTGCATTTTTGAGAATAGTTAGAGAGTCACCCAGATTACTACCAAGAGCAATAGCTACATTCTCTAGTTTTTCTGATTGAGCGTAGTGAGTTGGATTAGACATTGCTAATACTTTTCTTGGCCTTTAAGTTTTACTATACCTTGAATTATCAGAATTAAACTAATGAATAAAAACACACAAGAAGTTATCATCTACCTAAAAACTCCTCAGGCTATCCGAGAAAGATGTGAACGCATTTTTTCCCTTGTTTGTGAAGAGCGACTCAATAATTTTCAAGTTGATTTAACCCTACTCGAAAAATGTGTTAACTATGTAATCGATGTTATCTCTGCTCAGTATCCCACATTAGACATACCTTTCCATAGTCGTTGGCGACATTTCGAGATTGGAGATGTACCTCGACTAGCTGAACTTGAACAGATGTTGCTCGATCTCACTCCTGTGGAAAAGACCAAAGTTAAGTTTGATTTAGCAATTATTAGTGTACTACTAGATGCCGGTGCAGGTAAATACTGGCAATACAGTGAACCTGAAACTGGCCTAATATTTAATCGTTCGGAAGGTTTGGCTGTATGCAGTTTTCGGCTATTTTGTCAAGGTTTTTTTTCTAGCAATTCTGATTTTCCCTGGCAAACAGATGCTAAGAGACTTTCCCAACTTGATCTTCAAGATTTAGCCACAGGATTCCAAGTTAGTCCGAAAAATCTATTGGTGGGTCTTGAAGGCCGTCTAGAACTGCTGCAACGTTTGGGACAAGTGTTAAATCAATATCCTCTGTTATTTGGTATGGATAATCCACGTCTTGGAAATATACTTGATTATTTGTTGCACAATGAAACTGAAAATGATTTGATCAAAGCTACTTCTGTATTAAGTACTGTATTAGAGGGATTCGGAGAAATTTTGCCAGGGCGCAGTAGCATCTTAGGAATTAATTTAGGAGATGTCTGGCCTCTCTCTCTCCTCAAAACCGATTGCTTGGGGGATGAGTATATACCTTTTCATAAACTCTCCCAATGGTTGACATATTCGCTGCTAGAACCACTAGAAGAATTGGGCTTAAAAATAATAGGATTAGATGATTTAACTGGATTAGCAGAATATCGAAATGGTGGCTTGTTGATAGATATGGGACACTAATACTGGTCAAAAATCCTTTACTCTTACAACAGCAACATTCACCAGGCTCAGAAATTATTGTAGAATGGAGAGTTTTAACTATTAGTCTTTTAGATAAAATTGCCACATCTATTCAAGAAAAATTCAACTTAACTGCATCAGAATTACCACTGGTAAAAATCTTACAAGGTGGCACATGGGCAGCAGGTAGAAAAATAGCAAAAGAATTGAGAAAAGATGGCGTGCCTCCGATTAAAATAAAGAGTGATGGAACGGTTTTTTAATTAGTCATTATGGACTCAATCTCAATTACTGGAATTCGCTGCTACGGGTATATTGGATTTTTTTCAGAGGAGAAAGTATTAGGACAATGGTTTGAAGTAGATTTGACTTTATGGCTAGATTTGACTGATGCTAGTAAAAGTGATGCCTTAGAAAAGACTGTGGATTATAGCAGAATAGTTAAGACTGTACAAGAGCTTGTGAAAGATTCTCAGTTTGCTCTTTTAGAAAGAACAGCAGATGCGATCGCTACTACTATTTTACAAGAACAGCCATTAGTAGAAAATATTAAGGTTGATTTAAGTAAGTTAAATGCCCCTATCCCTGATTTTAGTGGCAAAGTTACTATTGAAATTACAAGATCGAAAGCAGCATTAATGTCTAAGTAATCGGGTAAGGTTGAGCCACCTCGCCACATGAATGAGGATTACTCCTCTCCCCTCCCCTTTGAACCGTGGGTGACAGTCTCTCATCACACGGCTCAAGCCTTACTTCCAGCCAAAACAATTCTTGGTTTTTGAGTGTACCTGTTGAGCCACCTCGCCACATGAATATGACACGCCCTGTGTAAATGCATTAGGTTTTCTGTGTCGTCAGTGCCGCCTTCTGCCACAGGTACTATATG
>JAJEAQ010000261.1 GCA_022822685.1 Trichodesmium sp. jk18x7bins.61 | reverse complement strand
GCAGTTTTAGCTAAAGCTACATGAATAATTAATAGTTTAGTTACTGATTATTTTTCTATTTCTCCTTCGACTACTGATTGATTCTTTTCAGTTTTGGTTATTAGGCTGTTTTCGATCTTTTTCGTTGCCGAATGAGATGTGGTGTACTGTTCTTTGATGGGTTACTCTATGTTGAGCCTGTCGCCGACGCGGCAGCTACAGGGTAGGGGGTAGAAATCCCGAAGAGGCTTGGTGTCTCGGTTCAGTTGACCTGTTTCAGGTCGCACCATAATAATTATGTTCTATTTTAGATGCTTTCTTCAGAGAAAATCTTGGCAAAATTGGTGGCATGGGGACGAAAAACTTGACACATCGGATGAACTCCATAATTATTGTCTAGTACAAAATTAAACAGCTGCAATTCATCCCTAGTATGAGACAGATGTGAAATCCTTGCGGGAAGTGTTGATAGCATAGCTAAAAAATCACAAATCAAATTAAGTTTGTTATCCTTTTACTGTCGGGCTGTCAGTAAAAGTCAAGCTAAAATCCTTGTATAGAAAGTCTCAAAAGGCTTATAGAATGCAGATTTGTTTGACCTAATTAAGACTGACTGAAACAAGAATCTCTTCTGATCATCTTTGATTTAACGAGGGATTATCAAAACTTATAACCCAGCAAAATCCCATGAAAGCAACAAATATCCGTCAATATTCGTCTATAGCTGCTAGGACTCTTGCAGTAGCAGGGGTAATTATGATTTTATCTTCCCTACTTGACTTTGTAGTGTTATCAATTCCTTTTAATATAAGTAGTAGAGCATGGCAAATTAGTCTAGCCACCCAAATAGTGGATCGGGGAGTAATTCCTATGGTAGGAATGGCCCTTTTATTTACAGGCTACTGGGTAAGTAGTAATTCTGGCCTTCAAGATAGCCCATCACCCTCGATATTAGATCTGAGATTATGGGCACTTTTACTAGCTAGCTTATTAGGACTAACATATCTTCTAATTTTTCCCTTACATTTAAATAACACTCGTCTAGCTAGGGCAGATGCCATTCAACGAATAGATCAACAAGCTAATCAGGCTGAGACACAATTAGAAGCTCGTATTGGTAGTAGTGAGTTTCAAAATCAGGTACAGCAAAGGCGAACTCAACTAAAAAATCAAATTACTACATTACTAGAAGATGAAACTAAGCTAAATGAAGCATTAGAAAGTGAACAACTATCTGCTCAAGTTAAAACTTTACTAGAAGAATCAAAAGATAATCCTCAAGCGATAGATGACTTTCTTAATCGTCAAGCACAACAATTACCAAGTCAACTTCTGACAAGAATTCGTACTCGTAAGCAAGAATTAGAAGAACAAGCTAATAGCAACTCCTTTAAGTCAAGTATCAGAATAGGTATTAGCAGCTTACTTTTAGCAGTAGGCTACATTATGATCGGTTGGACTGGATTAAAAAGTATGGGAATTATTGGGAGTAAAGGGCGTCGCCAAAATCCGGCTCGATAATTGCTGAGTCATCGTTTAATAGTATAGAAATAGCTTGGTAGGGCAGTCAGAGCAAATGATTGACTAGGAAAGTGTAAACTTAACCCGGACGCTCAATGCCCTATTTTGTAATATGTATTTATTTGGCTACTATATAGGATCATTAAAAAGCCGTTATTAAAGTTTTGGAATGTTCTCAATTTATATACTGACTTATAACGAAGAGATAGATATTGCTGCTTGTATTGAGTCAGCAATGTTGTCAGATGAAATTATCATAGTTGACTCATTTAGTAGCGATCAGACTATTGAAATAGCTCAATCTTATCCTGTCAAAATAGTCCAACACAAATTTGAAAGCCATGGAAAACAGCGAACATGGATGCTAAATGAAATTCCTACTAAATATGATTGGGTTTATATCCTAGAAGCAGATGAACGAATGACTCCTGAATTATTTAACGAATGCTTAGAAGCGATCAAGAGTCAAGAATATATTGGGTATTATGTTGCAGAGCGAGTTTTATTTATGGGGACATGGATTCGCCGCAGCACCCAATATCCCCGCTACCAAATGCGCTTATTTCGGAAAGACAAAGTATGGTTCAGTGACTATGGTCACACAGAACGAGAAGTTTGTGAAGGTCCCACAGGTTTTTTGAAAGAAATCTATCCCCACTATACCTGTAGCAAAGGTCTTTCCCGTTGGATAGAAAAGCACAACCGCTATTCTACAGATGAAGCAGACGAAACAGTGAGACAACTAGAAACAGGAAGCATATCTTGGAAAAATCTATTTTTTGGCTCTTCGGAGGTAGATAGAAGACGTGCCCTCAAGGACTTTTCCTTACGCTTACCTTTGAGGCCAGTAATTCGCTTTATTTATATGTATGTTTTCCTGAGAGGATTTCTTGATGGCCAAGCTGGATTAGCCTGGTGTACCTTGCAAGCGTTCTACGAATATCTCATACTAATAAAAGTCTGGGAAATGAAAAATATGTCTGTACCATCATTAACTTCAGCTACTGATGCCAATTCGCCAAAAGTAGAAATAGAGGCACAAGGGTAAAATATAACTTCAGAGGGAACAAGTGTGAAATCATATAGATATATCCAAACAATAGTTTAAGGATTTTCCATGTAATGTCCCTACAAGACTGTCAATGACCCCAGCGTGTAGACGGATGGGGCTTGTAAAGATAATTTTATAAGGGCAAGCATTGTCCACTGCATGAGATTCTGCATGGTAGGAACAACAAGCGTGTTTCCCTAGCTTGGTCTACTTTCAAACCTACTTATTTAGGTTTTCAGAAAAGACATCTTTGCCGGATTGGCGGTAAGGTACTCATAACTTGGCACAAAAGGATTATCTCCATGATTCGTGTAAAAGCATAAAATTAGACCCCCCCAATTCCTCCCCACCGTATAGATGGATGGAGGCTCCTTGCGGGGGGTGTTGAACAGAATCCCCCTTGAGGTCTCCATCTATAATCTTTGATGGGCGACGTCGTGATAACTAAGTCTCAAACTGACCTTTTTTAATCGGAAGTTATGACGGTTTTTAATAACATCAGAAGCCGACACTAACGCTATCTTTTAGTGTAGCCACATCACCTGTTTTGCCAATAAAAATTGTAGAAGTAATTCCCATGTTAATTAATAGGTTAACTAAGGAAAGTAGAAGCTTATTTAGAGGCAGGAATCAAACCAGGATTGACTTTGTTTTTACTGGAAAACTAAACAACACTCATGGTCTTTTTTAAGCCAAGAGACATCAATAGAGCCAATACAAGTAAATCAAAATTAACAGTCAACAATTCCCTGGGGAAAATTGCAAATCTACACAACGAATCTGAGTAAATTAAAGTATGCATTTGAGCGAAATTACTCATCCAAATCAATTACATGGTCTTTCAATTCATCAATTAGAAGAAATTGCTAGACAAATACGACAGAAACATCTAGAAACTGTTGCGACAAGTGGAGGTCACTTAGGCCCTGGGTTAGGAGTTGTAGAGCTTACCCTTGGTCTTTACCAAACTCTCGATCTTGATCGTGACAAAGTTATCTGGGATGTTGGCCATCAAGCTTATCCCCACAAAATTATTACAGGTCGGTACAACAATTTTCATACTTTGCGACAAAAAGATGGTGTTGCTGGGTATCTAAAACGTTGTGAAAGTAAATTCGACCATTTTGGTGCAGGTCATGCTTCTACGAGTATTTCTGCTGGTTTAGGTATGGCCTTGGCCAGAGATTTGAAGGGAGATAACTTCAAAGTAGCTGCGATTATCGGTGATGGTGCTTTAACTGGTGGTATGTCTTTAGAAGCGATTAATCATGCTGGTCACTTGCCTAAAACTAATCTGCTGGTAGTGCTGAATGATAATGAGATGTCTATATCTCCTAATGTAGGTGCGATCTCTCGTTATCTGAACAAAATGCGCCTATCTCCACCGATTCAGTTTCTCAAGGATAATTTGGAAGAACAATTTAAACATATTCCTTTTGTGGGGGAAACTTTTACACCAGAAATGGAGCGCCTCAAGGAAGGGATGAAACGTTTAGCGGTGTCAAAAGTAGGGGCAGTTATTGAAGAATTGGGCTTTACCTATATAGGTCCGGTTGATGGACACAATTTAGAAGAACTCATTACAACTTTCAGGCAAGCCCATAATATTCCTGGGCCTGTATTGGTTCATGTTGCGACAACTAAGGGTAAAGGATATGCTGTTGCTGAAAAAGATAAAATTAGCTACCACGCTCAAAGTCCATTTAACTTAGCTACAGGTAAGGCCTCACCAGCAAGTAAGCCAAAGCCTCCCAACTATTCTAAAGTTTTTGCCCATACGCTGGTGAAGTTGGCGGAGAATAATCCCAAAATTATTGGTATTACTGCTGCCATGGCAACTGGTACAGGTTTAGATAAACTTCATGCTAGGTTGCCAAAGCAATATATTGATGTGGGTATTGCGGAACAACATGCGGTGACTTTGGCTGCGGGATTGGCTTGTGAAGGAATGCGACCAGTGGCTGCTATTTATTCGACTTTCCTACAACGAGGTTACGACCAAATTATCCATGATGTCTGTATTCAGAATTTACCTGTTTTCTTCTGTTTAGACCGCGCGGGTATTGTGGGAGCGGATGGCCCTACGCATCAGGGAATGTATGATATTGCTTATCTGCGTTGCATTCCTAATATGGTGGTTATGGCTCCTAAGGATGAGGGTGAGTTGCAACAAATGGTAGTTACTGCTGTGGAATATACGCAAGGCCCGATCGCAATGCGTTATCCTCGTGGCAGTGGTTATGGTGTACCTTTGATGGAAGAGGGTTGGGAAGCTATTCGTATTGGTAAGGGTGAAATTCTCCGCAATGGTGATGATGTTTTGATATTGGGCTATGGCTCGATGGTTCATCCTGCGATGCAAACTGCAGAAATTCTCAGTGAACATAGTATTGCAGCGACTGTGGTGAATGCTCGTTTTGTTAAGCCTTTGGATACTGAATTAATTCTGCCTTTGGCCCAACGGATTGAGCGAGTTGTGACTATGGAGGAAGGTTGCTTGATGGGTGGCTTTGGTTCGGCAGTTGTGGAAGTTTTGATGGATAATGATGTGGTTGTACCTGTTTTACGTTTGGGTGTACCTGATAAGTTGGTTGATCATGCTAAACCTGATGAGTCAAAGGCGGATTTAGGTTTGACTCCTTCTCAGATGGCGGAACGTATTTTGCAGAGTTTTAAGCTAAAGTTATCTACTGTTAATGTTTAATATTTATCTTGGCAGTTCTTAAATAGTCTTTTCGGAAAACATGTAGGGAGGTTTCATCGAACGTTCCTACAAGGGTTTCTCAAAAGATATTATGTAATTTATCAAGATGTCTATTTACGCTTGAAAATCGAAGTAGCACCAATCACACCAAATGTTAATAAACCTAAAACTCAAGCTGGTTCAGGTACAAGAGGAATAACTGTTCCATCAGAAAAAACAGAGCTGTTATTTGTATTTATATCTGTAAATTTTGTACCAGAGACATTCAAAGTATAGAACAACTTCTTTGCTTGAAAATTAAGCCCTACTAATGAGTTATAATTGAAAACAGCAGTTACATCTGTTATGAGGGATGATTCATGATAAAAATCATCGTAACTAAAAGAAAAACTAACGAACTCTTGTAGACTAAGTATGCGATTACCACTAGCATCTAAGTCAGAGTCTAGATTTTCTAGATGACTAAAGCCAGACGCAGGGCTGCCAAAAAAAGAGAAGCCACTAAAATCAGTATTGAAGGTGGTAGCACTTGCACTAAGAGGCGTTAATAAAACAGTAGCAGTAGCTAAACTTCTTACAATCGTAGACCGTAAAAAGTTTATTACATTTTGTTTGTTTACTTGATTGTTAGCTATTGTAATTATCCTCGATTGATTTGTATGTTGTTTGATTGTTAGTTAAATGTATGTAATTCATCTCACTGGCTATATGTTGGCATTGGCATTATGTAAATAGCAAGTGTTCTATAATACTTTAGAAAATCTTGAAAATTTTAACTATTTATGCTGAGATTTACTGAATATTAAAAATATATTTGTAGAAGATATCTGTAAAAAAAATCTAAAAACAGCATTAAATAGCCAATCTTCGGTGGGTGACAAGGGATCAAAACCCCGCCCGCCCCGGCGGGGTTTTAAAAGATCCGATCATTAGTGTGGAATTCTTCCCACCTAACCTACCCTACATCAAGGCTTAATATTTTTTTATAGATACCCACTAGATAAATTTACTGAATATTGAAAGTTGATATCAATATTTATTAAAAATATCATTTCCGATTAGCCTTTTTTTCAAGTCTCAAGTTAGCTAAATTTCTACTCTCTTGGAGGTTATAGATAGGGAGATTGCTTCGGGGATCGGACTTTTCTAACCTAGAAGTTAAGTGTTAAGCATCCCCTTTGTAATGGCAACAACTATTTCCTTCTTCCTTTCTTGATTTTGATATTGTTGTTTATAAAATAATCAGGGAAAAATATGATGTCTAAAATCACAGAAGTTAATCCGATTATCTGGCAAAATGACCGTGTTTTATTAATTGACCAAACTTGCTTACCAGGAAATTATCAAACTGTTGAAATTAGTAGATCTGAAGAGATGGCAAGAGCTATTAAAACGATGATAGTTCGTGGAGCACCAGCTATTGGTGTATCTGCAGCTTATGGAATGTACTTAGGGGCTAAAGAAATTCAAACAAGTGATAAAAATGAGTTTTTAAAAGAGTTAGAAGCAGTGGCTGTAATGTTGCGAGCAACTCGCCCGACTGCTGTAAATTTATTTTGGGCAATTGAGCGAATGCTGAAAGTAGCAAATCAAATCAGTGGCTCAGTAGAAGAAATTAAAATAGCTTTGTTAGAAACTGCAAAAAAGATTCAAGCAGAAGATTTAGAAACTTGTCAAGCTATAGGCGATCGCGGAGTTGATGTTTTACCAAATACTCCAGAAAAGTTGAATATTTTAACTCACTGCAATGCAGGAGCTTTAGCAACTGCTGGTTATGGTACAGCATTAGGTGTAATTCGTTCGGCGTGGCGAGCAGGAAGATTAGCAAAAGTCTATGCGGATGAAACTCGCCCCCGTCTCCAGGGAGCCAAACTGACTACTTGGGAATGCGTGCAAGAAGGTATTCCTGTAACTCTCATAAGTGATAATATGGCTGCTCACTGTATGCAGCAAGGTTTTATTCATGCTGTGATAGTGGGAGCGGATAGAATAGCCGCGAATGGGGATTCTGCTAATAAAATCGGTACTTATGGTTTAGCCATTGTAGCGAAAGCACATCATGTTCCTTTTTTTGTAGCAGCACCTCTATCAACAATAGATTTCAAAATATCTGATGGTAGTCAAATACCAATTGAAGAAAGGGATGCAAAAGAAGTTTATCAGGTAGGAGAGACGCGCATTTGCCCTGAAGGTGTAGAGTTTTATAATCCAGCGTTTGATGTGACACCAGCAGAATTGATTGCAGGGATTATTACAGAATATGATACAGTCGCCCCCGGAGATTTAGCCAAGTTTCGTGTTCAGCAGTTAGTTTAATTTAGTGGGAGTAAAATGCTCTCTATCTGTCTTGTATAGCACTAAAAATTAAGCTTAGGACATCCAACTGTTCCCTTTTAACTTTAACCAAAATTGATTGTCCTAACCAAAGAAAGTACTGCTATATTGATATATAACATCATATAATTGAGGAATGATAAAATTCAGGCAGGTTTAGATTATGAGTCTTTTAACATTAAACTTAGACACTGTTGAACTAAGTGATGAACAATTCTACGAAATATGTCAAAATAACCACGAATTAAAATTTGAACGCAACACAAAGGGAGAATTAATTATTATGTCACCAGTTGGAGGCGAGAGTGGCAATCGAGAAGCTGATTTGATTGCAGATTTGGTCATCTGGAATCGGCAAACTCATCTTGGTTATACGTTCAGTTCCTCAACTATATTTAAGTTGCCCAATGGAGGCGATCACTCTCCAGATGCAGCTTGGATTAGGTGGGAACCCTGGGAGTATCTTACTAAGGAACAGAGGCTTAAGTTTCCCCCCATCGCACCAGATTTTGTTATAGAGTTAAGATAAGCAACTGACGATTTAAAAATGTTGCGCTCTAAAATGCAGGAATATATAAATGCAGCAGGGGTGCTATTGGCATGGTTGATTAATCCACAACAGCAGCAGGTGGAAATTTCTCGCCGAGAACAAGAAGTGGAAGTGTGCAATCTTCCTGTAGACTTGTCAGGTGAAAACATCTTGCCCGGATTTAATTTGAGTTGATCTCGGTATGTTTAAATCTTAGGATTGTATGAGGTTTAATTCAAAATTATTGAAGTCAAAAGTCAAAATTAAGAAAAACCTATCACCTTTGAAAGGGTAATCTGAGAATGCTTTAATGATAATTGCCCTTGGATAACTATAGAATTTCATGGATAAATTTAGAGTAGAAGCTATTACCAAAACTCCAAATCCTCAACAAGTAATTTATGCCGCTCTACATCAGGATTATAGTGAATGGTTTGTGTTTGATCAAAAAAACAATTGGCCTTCAGAATCAAAATGTGGTGAAATTATTGTCAAGCGACTTTTAGCTGGCGATCGCGGGCACTATGGATGTATTGAACATCCTCAAATTACTTTTAATTGTGGTTTTTTTCCCCATAGTGTGATGCAGCAAGCACGAACTCATCGTGTGGGAGTTACTTTTGATGTACAAAGTTATAGGTTTTGTTCTGGAAGAGTTATAGCAGTAGCTGAGGGAAAAACGGATATAGAAACTGCTTTTTATTTACGTCCGGTGGGAGAATATTCTGATCGTCAGGGCAAAAAATATTATTATTCTTCTGAACAACGAGAACAAGATTTAGAATGGTGTTTAGAAGCTGCTAAAAGATATAAACTTGATCTGGAATCTGGGATGTCTGAGGAACATGCTAGGGGTAAAATTCCTTTTGATTATCGACAACATTTTGTAGTTAGTTTTAATTGTCGTAGTTTGCTACATTTTTTAGATTTACGTTTCAAAAAAAATGCTCAATTAGAAATCCAACGTTTATGTAAATTAATGTGGCCACATGTTCAAGCTTGGATGCCAAATATAGCAGAATGGTATGAAAAAAATCGATTAGATAAAGGAAAATTAGCACCTTAGATTTATGACGAAACTCAAAGTCAAAAAATTGCATGAATTAGCAATTATTCCCTATTATGCACATCCACAAGATGCTGGATTAGATTTATTTTCTATAGATGAATTAATTATTAATCCTGGGGAAAGTAAATTAATTCGCACGGGTATTTCTATAGAATTACCACCAGGAACAGAAGCACAGATTCGGCCGAGAAGTGGGTTAACTCTCAAGCATCAAATTACTGTTTTGAACACTCCAGGGACTATAGACGAAAATTATCGCGGAGAAATATGTATAATTCTCATAAATCATGGTCAAAATTCCTTTGAAGTAACTCCAAGAATGAAAATAGCTCAAATGGTTATAGCATCTGTTTTATCTGTTAAAGTAGAGACAGTCGATCAATTAAGTACAACCGATAGAAATATTGGTGGATTTGGATCTACAGGATTATGACAGAAGAATTAT
>JAJEAQ010000556.1 GCA_022822685.1 Trichodesmium sp. jk18x7bins.61 | reverse complement strand
GCACTCCACAGCCATTGTCATCATTATGAACACATGAGCAGAGCGAAAGCTTAGACTAACTAGGAGCCGGATGCAGCGAAAGCGGCACGTCCGGTTCTGAAGGAGAGACGCCCCGAATAATATCGGGCGTCGACTCTAACTTAAGCTTTGCTCTTGAAATTCTGTATTTCATTTTATCCTTATTCCTTAATATTTGGAGTAGTATAGTATTGCTTGTTGCTTTGCTGCTAACATAAATAATCATGGGAATCAAGCTTTTAGCATAGAAACCTCAAGAGGATAACAGTGTGCTGTATTTAGCGGAAGTACAAAGAAGACCAACTGGTTTTGGTCTTGGTGGTGGTAAAACAGATTTAAAACTGCTGGCCTGTCAGCGTGGCGAACATAATTGGGTAGCTGTACCAGGGGAAGAGGTTATTCCAGCCGATGAAGCTAAGGAATTTTCTCCTGGTGCATTGGTGCTAGTAGATTTGAATAATAGTAAGCAGGTGCAGCAAATTCAAGATGCTGCCCGTCAGTTGGTGAAAATTCTGCAAAATTTCTCTCGCTCTCAAGAAAAGTCTAAAACTCAATGGGAAGAAATTGAGCAATGGAAGGCCTCTCTTACTTTTCAAGCCCAGGAGCTGAACCGCCGAGAAATGGAATTACAGGCCAAGGAGGAGCAGCTAGAAGAGCTACAAGCTCAAATTGATCGGTTAGAGCAGCAGCGTCAGGAAATTAGTCAAGCCCAAAAAGCATCGAACCTACTTCGGGAGCAGATAGAGCGTAACCGAGCAGAAGTAGAGGCAACTCGTGTGGAATTACAAAGGCGAAAAGAGGAGTTTGAGCAAAGTAAGGGAGAATTTTCTCAAGGAGCAGTTTTAGCTCAAGAGCAGTCTCAATATATTCAAGATTTATTGAATTGGTTGACTCAGGCTGTAACTCCGACAAATTTTATGGGAAAAAAGTTAAGTCAGTCTTTGGAAATAGTTAGTACTCAACAGAAAACTCTAGAGCATCATAGACAGCAGTGGGAGGAAACATCCAGTTCGATTTCTACTGATGGGCAAGAGGATGTAGAGGGTTTAGTTAGTCATGTCCAAAACCAATGGCTAGAATGGCGACAAGATCAAGAATCATTGGCTGAATCTCGCTTGGAGTTGAAAGTACAACAAACTTTATTGGCAAGTAAGCAAGAGTATAGTCAAGTATTAAATGCACAAATTGGGACACAAACACAATTTTATGAGCAACTAATTAATTTAGTGACTGTATCTGAGGATAATGGTATTACTTATAAAGTGGATATTGAGGCTTTGGAAAAGATGCCTCTTAATGATTTAGAGGCTCTGGTACAAAGTTTGCAACAAGACTTACAAAGAGATATGAGTTTTGTGAAAGATCAGGAAGAGGAGTTAGGGTTACAGCGTCAAGAAATAGATGCTTTGCAAAGAAGAATTGATCAAGCTACTGAATATGACAGGATTGGTTTACAGTCAGAACTTTCAGATGAGCAAGACAGATATAGGATGTTAAATGAATCTTTAGTAGGTTCTCAAAGAAATCTTCAGGAGAGACAAGATACATTAAGTCAACATCAAGAAGTTCTGTGGCGGAGGTTGGGTAATTCTTCTGCTCAAAAAAAGTCGAATAGTAATATAGATATGAAGCCTATATTATCAGAAATTGATACTCAAAGACAAAAATTGACGGAACAATTACAAATTTTAGAAACTGAAATTCAACAAATACAAACTGAAATTAGTCAAAAACAAGAAATTATCGATCGCCAAACTCAGGAACAAGATGCTAAGAGGAATGAAATTGAGAATTTAGAATTGAGTTTACGGGAAAAGCAGGCAACTACAGGGGTTGGAGGTGCAGTTGTCTACCAAGAGGTAATGCAACCTATACAAGATTATCTGGAACAACTTAAGCAGCAACTTGAAGAAGTAGTAGGTGGAGTAAATCAGATGCAAGGTATAAGTGAGCAGGTCGCGCAGTTACAGCAAGTTTTCCAAAGTCTCATTGGCCAACCAGAATAATTTCAGAGCCAAACTTGATTGTTTTTTAGACTAATAAAATCCAAGGATGTTTCACTTTGGCGATCGCTCCTCCAGGAAAGGGATCTGTTTGAGAACGGTTAGGAGCATTGATCAGATTTCTTAGTTTTTCAATATGACTGAAGTTAGGATGGATAGGTAGAATTTCTTGTAATATACGTCTGATGACTCTTCTTTGTAAGGGTAGGGGCACTTCACGTAATACTAAGCGGTTGATGATATATTTGATAGGCTGAGATTCTAATTGAGAGATGTTAAGGTTATTTGTGTCTATTTTCGTTGCTTTTTTCAATAACTTTTCTGTCTCCTGTTCAAAATACTCTACTTCTGCACTGAGTATTTCTGCTGTTTGGGCTAGTGACATTTCAGCTTGAGGGTTAAGCTGGCGTAGGACCGGAAATAATTCTAGGCGGATACGATTACGAGCATAATGTAAATCTTGGTTTGTAGAATCTTCCCAAATTCGGATGTTTTGCTGTTGACAAAAGTTACTTGTTTGGCTACGAGTAATTTCTAATAGGGGACGCACCAGCAATAATGAGGAATTGTCTGTGAGGGGACGTTGCCAAGTTAGGGCTTGTAGCCCATCGGTTCCACTACCACGAATTAGATTATATAAGAGAGTTTCTGCGCGATCGCTGGCTGTATGACCAGTGACAATATATTTATAGTTAGACTCTAAAGCAATTTTACTCAAGGTTTGATAACGCCACTTTCTTGCTTCTGCTTCACTTTTATAAACTCGATCTGCTACTTCTAAATAAAATGGAAGTTGCCAATTTGTAGCTAATTTCCCTACATAATTAGCGTTGGCTTCTGAGTCAGAGCGCCATTGATGGTCACAGTGAGCAACTGCCAAGTACCATCCCCATTTTAATTGTAAATCTAAGAGTAATTTAGTCAGGCAGAGGGAGTCTTGACCACCAGATAATGCGATTAAGATGCTTTGATTTTCTGGTAATAATTTTCGTTGGCGTAATGTTTGATGCAGTTGGTCATGGAGTGTTGTCCACATTTAATTATACTTTGAGTGAGATGAACAGAATCCCCCGCCCAGTCGCCACCTATAATCTTTGATTGAGGTGGGGTAAGCGGGAGTAGGGTTAAATGCTTACTATACAAAGTTTTTACCGACTAGAATCCCAAAGTTTGTCAGAAATGCTGGTGTAGTCTACCTTGATCAAAATTTCTATAAGGGACTAATTATAGTTAATGTAGACAAAAATATTAAATCTTTATAAAGTATCTATCTCCACTATTTTTACATCGTATGATGTAAACACTGTTCGATGTAAAAAACTCAATGTATTTTGAAGATGTTCGTCAGTGGCAAGGAACTGCTGATGACCTCACAAAAAAACTCAAACAAAAAACTGAACAACTTGGACTACTTATCGAACCACCAACCTTAAGAACTGTTCGGCAATGGAGAACGAAGCAGCTTTTATCACAGCCCAAAGGGAAAAAATTTGGGTTTCGTCAAATTTTAGAAGGATTAGCAACAACTCTTTTATTAAAGCAAGGCTGGACATTTGCAGCGATCGCGGAGGTTTTACCACAATTATCTGATATGGCTTTAGAACAACGAATTATTGCTGAAGCAAATAACCAAGATCCTACATTGTCTCCAACTACTTTACCATTACCTAGAAGACAAGCAAGCCTACTTGACTTAGCTGAAGATTCTATTGTGTTGTTAGCACAAGGAATTATCAGACAATACACAAAAATCCTCAACCGAGAAATCGTCCGTCAAGATGACACCATGCCATCAGAGCTCTATCGAGCTATGTGCAAATTAGGTCGTCTATATATAGAAGAAGGAAAACCCGATAATGCAGCTTGCGTACATACGATTCTAGAACGTGCTAGATATCCCCTCAATACAGACGAATGGGAATTAGAAATTTTTCGTCATCCAGACTTTCGGTTTCGTCAAGCTACTCTAGTTGAATCCGAGTTGCGAGTACCAACTCCCGATTGTGCTGAAATTGCCAACTCAAAAGGTGCTTTTGGTGAAGATAATGTCATAGAACGTCGTTTGTACGAAAGACTAATTCAAATGACTGAACAATTAGGAAGTCGTCGCCAACACAAAGCCTATACAGCAATACGAGAGTTGTTTGGTAGGCGATCGCTCATTGGAGAATATCAACTACTAGACTACTTAGTTGAAAATAATCTTACCCCCATTCAAGGAACAATTATCGATACTTTTTTTGACCAAGTGCCAGATATTTGGTTAATTGATGGACTTGCTCATCGTTGCGCTTATTGTGGCACATTGATGCGGCCTCATCCCAATCAAAAACGCTTTCCATCAGGGCGATGTCCGATTCGCCAGTGTCAAAATTATGAGCCAAGGAAAGCAGAAGTCTCTGAAAAACTCGATCCAACAAAAGAGCGCTTACTCATTGCTAAATCTCAAATACTCACATATTGGACAGGCCCGGGAATTGATGAACTAGCAATATTTGATGTTGCTAAAAAAAATGGACTCAAGACCGAATTATACCCAGACTCCGACAAATGTGACATAGGAATAAATGGTTACAGGATTGGCATTGACGCCAAATCATATACTAGCCCTGTCTCTCTTGGCTTACGACTTAGTCGTAGTATCGGGGGGCTAGTCTACTATCGTCGTCGCATCATAGCAGTAAGCGATCAACTAATAGAAGATAATCCTGATTACCTCTCTATTTTACAGTCAACCTTAGGAAAAAAAGGTGATTCTGCCACTTTAGAACTGTTTACGGTTTCTCAAGTTATTCAACTATTACAGAAGATCAAGGATGAGAATTAGACACGACTTCTGGAAAGGGGTAGATAGAATATGCTGGCTCTGCGTTTTGATGGAAGAATTTATTGGGATTAACTCACTGGAGTATATCCCTGTACTCATGTCTGGTATGGCAAGTATCTACAATGCTCCCCATCTACAAAGCTCCCGTCAAGCTCTATTCAATATGCGTCAGATGTCTTTAGCTTATACTACAGAACAGTCAGTTAAACACGCTGTAGCTATTTATCAAGATCGCCACTACCACGAGCAAACTCAGGGTGCTTATGAGATTAACCTCGACACACTTGAATTCGGACGTACAGAACCCTTAGAAGATCCAAATATTAGTAAAGCACGTCAAATTCTCAGCCAGCCTTTAGAGCATCAACTCTATAGGATAAGATTGGCTGATCCATCTCAGCCAATGACGGTGGCTTTAGGAGAACAAACAACATCTATCAGGATCCCCATCGGGCCAATTACGACCCCACTATCTCCACGTCGTACCCATAACTTCAACCGTGAGTCTACAGGAAATATCCACATTCCTCTATCAGAATTGTATGAGCTAGCAAGAGAAATGGATAATCGGGAAAGCAATTATCCAGAGCGAAGGCCTGGAAATTGGGCGCAACGTTTTCAGCATTTCACTTTGATGATACCAGAAATTGGAATTGGGTTACGTGAAGAGAACACAATTGAATTAAAAGCAATCAAACATCTAATTGGATTGCCGGGGGCAGGCAAAACAACTCTACTCGTGTTGTTAGCCGTGTGGCTAGGAAAAAAACGTTATAAAGCGATGTTTGTGTTTCCTTCTATAGAAGTTGCTAGACAGTACATGGCACAATTAGCATTTCACAATGTTCGAGTCGGAATGTTAGTCGGGCAAAGCGACGAAACTCGTCGCAGACACGCTGACAATATTGCCGAAGCGATCGCTGCATCAGGAGGAAATGGCGGTTTTGCTTATAGTATGGAACAAGCAGAAACTTTCGGCTTAAACTGCGTTTTGCCTGCTTTTTCTCATGCTAGCACTTCTATATGGGGTTTTGGCTATGCACCCTGTAGGGAAATTTTACAAACTGACGAAGAAAAGGAGCGGATGAACACCTGCCTCTGTCCACTTTGGACAATGTGCGGTCGTAACAAAGCTGCAAGAGATTTAATAGATGCTGATATTTGGGTTGGTCATGTTATCTCCATGGATACTGGTGTACCATCTCATGCAATTGATGAGAAAATTCGATATTTTGAGTTAATTGCCCGTACATTTGATGTTGTAGTTTTTGACGAAGCAGACATGGTGCAGTCTCTTCTTGATAGCTATGGAGCAGCAACTTTGAAACTTTCAGGAGCAACAGATTCCATTCATTTAGTTATTCAAGAGCAAATTCATAATCGTTTTGCTAGGGGAGAAAACTATCGATTATTTGACCGCACTATCGAATTTTACAGTCGTGACTTAGCAGAATTTGGCAACCATAATACTTCATTAATCGCTACTGTGCAAAATTTGAGGGATTCATCGCGAATTGGTAAACGCTATGAAAATCAGTTATTGGGAGTTTTAAGAATTATCAGCGATTTGTTAGATGGTTTGAGGGAGACTTCCAGACGAGATCAACTAGACGAGGAACAATTTCAACTCGAAGCAATTAGAAATCGAACTTTAAAAGAATTTTGGGAGACTGCTGCTTATTGGGCTTTTTATGACCGTACTGGAGTTGAAACTCACGAGTTACCTAATCAAGAATTGTATGCTCAGAGGTTAGGAGTCAACCGTGATACTCTCAAACAAAATTGGGAAACTCTGATTCGTCATTTTTCTCGCTATCTAGCTGAAAATTTAATCAAACGACGTGATGACATTGTAGAAGAAATTACTAAATTATTTTTATCTCTATGTTTTCCTGATGGCAACCCACCAGGAGAAGCTGAGAGTGTGATTAAGTTACTGGTATGTATAACTTTTGTCATTTTAGGATACCAAAGAATCGTACCCAGAACGCGAATAATGGTATCAGAAGGATTAATTTCGGAGCCTATCATAGAATCAACAGCATCATTAGAACTAAGAAAAGTAATTTCAGAGAATATTTTAGGCTCTTTTTCTGGTGTGAGATACAGTTTTAAAACAGCACAAACTACTCGCACTCAGGCACAGAATGTAGAACTATCTTACATTAGATTCCTGGCTGCGCCTCGACTACTAATGTATCGCTTTCACAATTTGTTTGAGCCAGATGGGAATTTTTCCGGACCTGCAATTTTAATGACTTCAGCTACCTCATTTTTAGAAGCTAGTCCAGCTTATCACGTTGATTGCGGGCCAGATTATCTTCTCAAACCTCGCCAAACAAAACAGGGGCAAAACCTCAGCACTTACTATTTCCAATGGTGGCCAGACCCCGAACAGGGTGATAAACCACTTCGATATAGTGGAGCGGGAGAATCGAGAAACCGCAATTTAGAAAAAATGGTGGATGCTCTTGTCAAAGGAGGAATGAGAAGATCAGAAATGTATAAGTCTATTCGCAACTTCGACGTGCAAAACGAAATATATCGGAAAGCGGCTTTTGTTGTCAACAGTTACGAACAAGCTCGCAATCTGAAAAAATATCTCAATGATTACTATCCCGAAGTCGGTAGACGAACGAAAGCTGTTGTTAAGGCTCTGAAAAATGGTGAAAAAGGTACTGATTTTGTCACCAGCGCTCAGTGCGAAGCCTTGGGAGATGATGACACTTGCGACCTAATTATTTTTCCCATGTTAGCAATAGGTAGAGGAGTGAATATTGTTTTCACTAAGGGAGACAGAAAACTTGATGCTGCTATTGGCTCGATTTATTTCCTGACTCGTCCCCACCCTACTACTGACGATATGCGACTTTTGTATAGTTTGGCTGGTAAGGCTACCCAGGAATTTGATCGCGAAGTTTTTACTAAAACTGACGATTTACCTAATATTTCTGAGGCTTTTAAGCAATCTAAAAAGAAGCTACGGAGAATTACAAATCGCCTATTAAGAGAGCCTTTAATGGCTAGTCGTTTAGGACCAGATTTGTTCAAATCATTTACAGCTAATCTGATGGTTAATATTTTGCAAACCATTGGTCGTGGAATGCGGAATGGTTGTCCAGTTAAAGTTTATTTTGTTGATGCAGCTTGGGCATACAATTCTACTCAAAATCAGGCTGATTCTGAACGGAATAGTATGTTGGTTCAAATGCGAATTATTTTAGAGGAATGCGTTAATCACCCTAATCCTGTAATTCGCAAAATTTATCAAGAACTTTATGGAGCATTTCTGAAACCTTTACAGGATGTTAAGGGTGTAGTTTATCCTCAAACTTTTTCGGCTTCGGAAGATTTGATAGAAGATGACGAAGATAACTGGGAAAATTCCTTGGAGATGTAATTATGAATGATGAAATTTTTGACGAAATCGAACAAAATGAAGCAGAGGAAAATGAAATTACTTTAGTTTCAGATCCCCTTTATATTCCCCTGGCAAATAAAAGTATTAAAGTAATTCCTCAAGCTTTTACTGTACCAGATGATTTACCTCCTGTAATAGTTCAAGGTTTTACTCTAGCTTGGGAAAAAGTCGCTTTAGGAATTCTCGGAGAGATCCAAAAAGCAACTCGCACTCAGGATAAATCACAATCTAAAAATCTTCCCTATGCCTCTCTCAGAGGTTTATTAGAAGTAGGGTTAGATAATGTCACAAGACTGCAGTCAAATTTAGGTTTAAGTCAGTACGATTTTAGTTCTCAAGAATCAAAACCATTTGCTTATTTAGATAGAGGAAATAAAAACCAAATTCTCGAAGCTTTGCGCCCTATTCTCAATGATTGGATTACAAATTATTTGATCCCTTTCGCTCAAAGAGAAGATGTAGACTTGAAATTGACTGATGAGCTATTAGGATTCTACGAGGACGATAATTTATTGATAATTGAACCTGTGAAAACTCAAGTATTACCTTGGAAATGGAATGAAGAAACCGAAACAACGCGGCCAAGAAAGCCATATGATTTTAGAATTCTCATAGATTATTTAGCTCGGCAGATTGCAGGTAACGAAATTTTCCCAAATTTAGGACCGATGAAGCGAGTTATTTCTAGTAGTGGTAGTTTTACAACTGGCACAACAGAATTAATTACTAATCCAATTCACCTCGAAAACAAGACAGGTAAATTTAGCCTGATAGTATCCTTAGAGCTAGTAACATATCCTGGTTTACATCAACCTTTATTAAAGATTGATGTTTCTAAACGACGCTGGCTAGATAGATTAGTATCTCCAAGTTATTTTTTAGGGAATATTAGTGGCTTTATTTTTTCTGAAAAATATAGCGATCATGCTACGCATTGCTATCGCGATCGCGTCTTTAGTTATCAGGTACTTTGCCAAAAAGAAAAGCAGAGCAATGTAACGCAAAAAGAAGAGCAGAAGAAGAAAAATTGGTCTTGGAGACCTGATAAAGGTTTTGAAGCTTTACGTCGAAAATTTAAACTCCCATTAAAATCCAATGATGGTCAAGATATGAATGGGGAGGAAATTGCTTTAGGGAAAGCTTCAAATGATACCTGTCAAGTTATGTTGACTCACCGCAATGGCCTACAAAAACATGACATTGAAGCTGGTGTGCCAGAAATTGATAAATTAGAGGCTTTTGAAGCAATTGAAAAAATTATTAGACCGATTGGCTTGACACCTTTTAATAGTTATTCACCAGTAAAATCTCGGGGCGAATCCCATAAATTAGATGATACAGGCTCCCGCATGATTAATTGGTATACTTTAATAACTGCCGGGTTACAATTCAAAGAATGCTCTAAATTGACAGCAGAATATCTGAAAAATTTTGATGAAAACCAATTAAACAAATTGCTAAAAAAACACTTTGGTATTGAGACAGATAAAATATATGGAGGAAAAAAAATACTTGAATCTAAAAAACAATTTCGTGAACTTGAAGCTCTAATTAAAGCTAATCAAACAGCAATAGAAAGTTTTTATGCACAAGAAAAACTATTACTTGTTCTTTTCTATGAACGAGGGCTACAAACAGAAGTAAAATTGTTAGAAGCTTTAATCAAAATGCTTTGGGGTAAAACAATCGAAGTCATAGTTAATTCTCTCCCACAAAACACTCACGGCTCGAAAGAAGACTTACCTGGTTCTAAATTAAAAACAAAAGAGCGATCGCTCAAACGAATTGAAGCATGGACACCAATAGTAGAACAGCTAGCTTTACGCAAGCAGCGAACTTTCTGCCTGATATTAGCACGAGAATATTACGAAGATAGTAAAGAGAATAAATCTAAACATGACGACAAGATAAATAAACCCTCAACTCGTCAAGCTCTAGCAAAAATTGCTAATGCCTGCGTGCAGTTTCTTTTACCAATAGAAACAACAAAAAAGAATAAGGAACTCAAACTGGAGAATTTTTTCCATCGCGCACAAGCAGCTTTAAAAGATTTGCTTTTTGCTCATTCTGGTTATGTTAATGATGTCAAGGAAAAAGTAGACAAATGGCTTAAAGATCTTCCAGAAGAAAACAGACCAAAAGAAATTATTGGCATTACCATTGTTCGCAAACAAAAAGGCCGAGTTCGTGGCCAAATTGGTCAGACATTTTTGCCAATAGCTCTGCGTCTCAATGTTGAGACAGGAAACAGTGAACTCTGTTGCGCTTATGAAGAACAAAAACAAAAACTTTTAGAAATTAGTTCTTGGAGTCAATTTAGCGATGGGATTTCCTTCGTTTCACGAATTTCCCCTGTGAAGCTTGCTGATAAACAAGAAGTGCGCCAGGAACGTTTTATGAAATTTATCAGAGAGACTATTTCTAATTCTGTTGAAGCAGGCAAGCAACCATTAGTAATGATCGATTCTTCTAATTGCGTACAACTATGCCCTTGGCTTGGTGATCAGAGGATAAATGCCAACGAAATTAACTTCACACGCAGCACAGGAGGACTTTTATATCAAAATTTAGAACAAGAGTGGGAAGGGGTACGGATAATTAGGATTCGTCAGGATATTGCTCCTGGTATCATAGACAAGAAAGAACGACATCTAATAGAAACTTCTCTTGAAGATACGCGAACAGTAAAGGAATTAAAGAAACTAAGCCCAGATCATCGTATTCCTTCAGCTTCTAGTAAGATGGGATTATTCAGGCTGAGTCAAACTTATAAAAATGGTTGTGTAGCTTATTTATCAATACAGAATCAACATCTCCATAATCTATTACGTGGCCTGAGTTGTTATCGTTCAATAGAAACATTGATTTCTGTTAAGAAGACTATTGGCAAAGAAAAAAAGAAGGTTGTAAATAAATCTGATCAAGCAGTGCATCAGCTCGTCAGGCGTTCCCCCTTTACAGAGTATTATCCTACTCCTAATCCTATTGAAATTGTTGTTACTTTGCGAGAACCAGAAGATGATCCAGATAGGCTGGCTCTATTAGTAGAATCTTTGCGCTTTGGTTTTGGTCATTATAGCGATTGGTCAAGTTTACCTGCTCCTCTCTTTTTCGAGCGAGTTGTACGTGATTATATTAGTGACTTCAATTTTCAAGATGAGGATATCATTGATAAACCTAAGTAGTTAGACAATCTGATGGGTTACGGCGGACAAATACAATTATAATGAGTACAAGGAAATATTTCTGCCTCACCCATTCTACGCCAGAATTTAATCTGAGTTTGACAAACAATCTCTTAAGCGGACATGATATAATACATTAAACGCCTGGATTCATCAGGGGAGCTTCCACATTTGAGATGCTCTATCCCACACTGAAAATTTTCAGTGTGGAGCAACTCTGGTGAGTTAATTAATTCTTCAACTCACAAATCATCCCAGAACAAGCAGGATCTTGAGGTCCCATTTCTGGTAATTCACTTGCTAAGACATAAGTATTCATTAACTCTGAAAAATTATCAGACTTGCGTCGTTGCAACATCTCTGTTTGCATTTGCTCATACTTTTCCTTGGAGATATGTTCAAATGGCAACCTGGGGAATGGTGCATCAAATCGTGCTAACAATGCTGAGGAAATATAACCCTCATCATCCCGAATCGCCTCATAAATTCGTTTACCGAGGGGTTCAATTTCTGCCTCCGTCAACAAAATTGTACTACTGGTGTTATGAGTAGTCCAATATTTTTGTACTACCATGTAAAAATCAAACATCGCAGTAGCACTGAATTTCTCGATCGCAATTTCTTCTACTCCTGGTAAATCTATCCAAGACACCTGTACTGGAATTTCCACTAACCATTCTTTAGTCCTTGCGTCAAAAGGATCATTGAGTAAGTTCCCATTCTCATCTTTATCTGACTGCCCGGGAATCACAGAATAACCATAGTCAATACAAGCCAAGGCTACGGGGTCATTTTTGGCAAAGGTAATCCGTCGCACCCACCGCAACCCAAAAGGGGGATGCCAACCGGGAGCCGCATTTGTTAACAGAGACTTGGTGCCACTGGGCTGAACAGTTGTACAACGATTTGGACGTTTAAGGTTGTGGCGATCGCAATAATCCCATACTGCTTGATGCACTATTTCACGCCAACGGGTTAAATATTCTGCCTCCTGTTGTTTAAATTGCACACCTTGAGTAGTTGCAGGGCGGCCTTCTTGCCACCAGTGCAGCCAATCAATACCAAAGGCTTTCACAAAAAAATCAAATAAACCTGTAAAAGAAACCCCAACAATAGGGTCTAATTCTCGACTGTAATTATAGCGAGGTTCTACAAATTTATGGTTAAGTAAAGTCGCAACAGAAAGCGCTCCTGCCGTGAAAGCTTCCTCTTGTTCTTTGTGGTTATTTTGGTCAATTTGATTGAGATGAATTTCTGATAAATTGCAATGGAAATTTGAGCCGATAATTTCCAATATTGTTAACCTAAAGGCTTTTGATCCTCTAGTTCTGGAGGTTTCCCTCATACCTATTTATAGGATACAAATGGTCAATTCCAATTCAGTTCAGCATATATTTTAATCTACAATTTGTAGATTCCGGAGACTCGTGGAGATATTATATTCTTTCTATATTTAACTGTTATATAAAACACTTATATCATGTCTGCTTAATTGCGTATAAAAAA
>JAJEAQ010000427.1 GCA_022822685.1 Trichodesmium sp. jk18x7bins.61 | reverse complement strand
GGGTATTGGATCATACCTGTACTGAGAAGACTAAAGGCAGGACAAATAATTCGAGAGGATGGGCCTCAAGCTCATATGCAAAAAGCGGGTACTCCAACTATGGGAGGTATATTTTTTGTACCAGTGGGAGTAGCGATCGCTCTACTATTTTCCCAATTCCACCCAGACGTAATAGCAGTATCTTTGATGACTCTAGCTTACGGCTTTATTGGCTGGCTAGATGATTGGCAAATTCTGCAACGCAAGTCTAATAAAGGAATATCCCCGAAAATGAAACTGGCTTTGCAGATAGGTTTTGCGATTCTATTCTGTGGATGGTTAGCATGGAATCAACCTAACACGATTACTAATATTGCTTTACCGTTTGGTCTACAATTATCTTTAGGATTGCTATTTTGGCCGCTGGCAGGTTTCGTGTTGGTAGCTGAAAGTAACGCTACAAATCTCACTGATGGGGTTGATGGATTGATGGGGGGTTTGGGAGCGATCGCTTTTTTAGGATTAGGAGCTTATTTAGCGCCGACTGCTCCAGAGTTGATGATTTTCTGCGCTTCTATGAGTGGTAGTTGTCTTGGTTTTGTTTCTCATAATCGCAATCCGGCAAAAGTGTTTATGGGCGATACGGGTTCCTTGGCTTTAGGTGGTGGTTTAGCTGCAGTTGCTTTATTGAGCAACACTCTGTGGGTATTATTAATTATAAGTGGGATTTTCTTAGTAGAAACTCTTTCTGTTATTGCTCAAGTGAGTTATTACAAAGCAACCAAAGGGCCAGATGGAGTAGGGAAACGCTTATTTAAGATGGCTCCTTTTCATCATCACTTAGAATTATCAGGTTGGCAGGAAACTCAAGTAGTAGGTAATTTTTATTTAATTAATGCAATTTTGGCTAGCGCCTGCTTATTAAATTAGTGATTGAAATGGTTACTAACTTCCCTTTACTAAAAAATGAATAAAGTTTCGGTAGTTGTACCAATTTATAATGGTGAGAAAGACTTACCAGATTTGATAGAATGTCTGCGAACGCAAACTTATCCCGCAGACAAAGTAGAATATTTACTGGTAGATAATAATAGTAGCGATCGCAGTAAGTCCATAATTCAAGCAGCAGCAAATTCTAATTTTCAAACAACAGGCTCAAAGCCGATTAAAATTTGTCCACTTAGTGAAAATCAAATTCAAAGTTCCTATGCTGCTCGCAATGCTGGTATTCGTGATGCGAGTAGTGAAATACTTGCTTTTACTGATGGTGATTGTCGGCCTCAACCTCGATGGTTAGAAAATTTAATTCAACCTTTTTCTGATCCTAATGTTGGGATTGTAGTTGGGGAAATAGTTGCTTTACCTGGTAAAAGTTTATTAGAAAAGTACGCAGAGCAACAAGATACCCTTTCCCAAAAACATACTCTAGCTCATCCATTTTGCCCCTATGGTCAAACTGCCAACTTAGCTATTAGGAAACAAGCATTTGTAGCAGTAGGATTATTTCGCCCTTACTTAACAACAGGTGGGGATGCTGATATTTGTTGGCGGATATTAAGAGAAACATCTTATCAGTTGAAATTTGCAGAAGCAGCAACAGTTAAGCATCAACATCGGTCAACTTGGCAGGATTTACAAAGTCAATGGCGTAGGTATGGAAAGTCGAACAAGTATTTGCATGAACTCTACGGCATTGATTTAATGCGAGAATTTAAGACAAAAGAATATGTGTATCGTTTGAGTAGATGGTTATTAAAAGAGTTACCTCTAACAATGGTGAAAATAATGTCAGGTAAAGCGGAGGCGGTGGAATTACTGGATACTCCTATTGGATTGCTAAATGGTAGGTCAAGAGTTATGGGTCAAAAAGAAGCAAAATTGTCAGACCAAGCACGACAAATTGAAAGAATTTAGTTTGATTGTATAGATTTAAAGATAAATATTATGAGTAGGTGAGCCAAATTAAGCCTAAAATAGAAAGGGAGTAAAAATTAGCGATCGCCAGCCTTTCATCGGGAAGAAATCTAATACCAAATTCAAAAAAGGTAGTTACAGTGTTAATCTCTAGATTCCTATCAGCATAGAAAAGCATTGTAGCAATGTTTTATGAAATTGGTATTAAATATAGAGGCAAAATTAAAGGCGTTTTTAACATCTATTTATGGCTACCTATTAATAAACTATGAACAGTATAGAAATAATTTATCCCAATTTAAGACTGTAAACTCTTCAAAATTTTATGTGCTAAAGAGCCAATAGATTGCCCTACCTGTTTCTTTAAACGCCATCTTTGAAAAGCTTTGTCATAATCTTCTCCTTCAACTTGAAAGGTTTTCCAAGCATCTAATGCTAACCATAACCCCCAAAGTAATAAAATTGGTAAACACCAGGAAAGAGTATGAGCAGTTACTAAATTAAGCACTACTAAAAATGAATTTACAATTCCATATTTAATCAAACTTTGCTTTAATCTTTCCCGGCGAACTTGATTAAAAACTTGTTTTTCCTGAAACTCGCTCCGGCGGGTTAGCCATTCTTGCTCTGCGGTGGCTAATTCTTCGGAAGAAATACCCAGATCATGGGCAATTTCTAAAACTTGTGCTTTTGTGAGTTCGCCTCCTTCAGATTCAGAGCGACGTGTTAGGGCAATTTGGAGGATTTGTTGAACATCATCTTGAGTATAACTTTGGATAATTTGATTTTGTTGGTCTGTCATAACTCTACTACTTATTAAATTTTATAATTATTTATATGATATATTCTAGCTTGCTATAAATATTGGATAATAGGGATGGAAAGTTTCTACATAAACCTCTTGAGAATTAAACTAAATCAATATTATTTTGAGCAAAATCAAGCATTTCTTCAGCTTCATTAATTATCCCTTGAGCTGCTTCTACGATAATAATCGGGTTAAGATTGTAATCGGCTTCTGTGGGTTTTTCTTGAGCGTTAATCAAAGAACGATGATATTCTACAGGTAAACGTTTTGTCTTAGCAAATTATCGGCAAAAAGCAGCAATAACAGCAGAATGACTGGAAAAACTTAATCCTTCTCCTAGTAAAAAAGCCTGAGCAATATAAAACATAGTATAATAAGCTCTCCCAGCAGCAAAAGGGGATAAATTATTGTTAAGCAAAAGTTGAGCAGCTTGTAAACTATCCCTAGTTTTTTGTCATAACTGTTGTTGTTCAATATTCATAGAAAAATCCCGTCTTGATGAATATTCAACAAGAGAAAAGTCCTCTCTTGTTGAAAGAGAGATTCACTCACATAAACACAACTGACCAAAACTCCATACTCTATGCACAAATCAGAAATCAATTCAATAATTTTTTCATGTCTATTATCCTGAGTAATTTTCTCTTTTAACATCACTAAAATACCAATGTAAATGTATGAGTCATGTTTGGCGTCTCCTATTGCTTGATATCCAAATAAAATTCAACTAATTAAATTGTCTTGATAAACTTGTTTGAATTTCTGTTTAACCCTAGTTATAATTTATACTAAATGTTTATGTTTTCCTAAATTTTATGAAATTGTATTTAAAGGAATATCGCTCATCCCAGACTTTAACTCCCTTCTTTCATTACCTAATAATTCCAAGATTACATTACTAAAGGCTAAATTTTATGAAGTTGTCTAATGGTTAGGAAATATTTTTATGTGACATCTTTGCTCTTATCATTTAAGAGGCTGTTTGTCAAGCAAATATAAAGATAACTAGAGTGTTGAATTATGGTGGGTGATGGCGGATAACTAAAATTCTGATGAGTACGAGAATATCTTGATCCCTCACCCACCCTACGCCAAAATTTTATCTGAGTTTTACAAACAATCTCTAACACTTAAAGATACCCATCTTAAGAGGAAATCAAAGATATTCTTGAAAATTAAGGCAAGTTATGCAAATCCTCCACCTAGAGCTAAAATTGATGCTAGATGACTATGCTAAGTCAGTGTGCGGTTCGTTTCTAGCAGGAACTCCTAACAACTAGGAGTGTATGGCTAGAGTCCAGCCTCTGTAACCCAAAACAGAGCGGATAACTGAGTTAAGAATGTGGGTGAAGCTGCAAAGCTAGTCCTACCCGCTAAGGATGGCGTGAATCCCTACCAGGCCACAGTTCGGGAACCATACCCGGAACCTAGAGTGAAGCTGGCATCAGTGACTCAATCAGAGCTAAAGCGTATAGGCGCACTGGAGTTAATGGGGAGTTGATAGAACATCATGAGATGTCACCGGAGAGATTACCGAACCTTCTGAAAAAGTGTCCCACCCAGATGAGTCAATGGGAAAACAAAATGACTACATAATCGGAGTAAGTCCCGCAGCTCAATCATTCGGGAAGCTGCATTCCTGGGATGACGATGGGCAAAATGAAGGCTCCTAAGTCAACAAAACAATTCTTTTCTCGGAACGGA
>JAJEAQ010000126.1 GCA_022822685.1 Trichodesmium sp. jk18x7bins.61 | reverse complement strand
GTAATAAAGCCAAAATCACCTGATTCTATTAAATGGTAAACATAACGGCTTCTAATATTATCATCTTCTTCAAACTGAAATTTTATTAAGCCTGTAGCAAATGTTGCATTTGCCTGACTATCTAAGTCTATAATTAGAACTTTCTTTTCCTTATATGCTAGGGCAGCAGCTAGATTAACTACTGTTGTCGTTTTCCCGACTCCACCTTTGTTGTGATAAACAGCAATTACTTTCATAGAATTTCTCCTACTTTGATTAATTTGATTAGAATCTATTTTAGGATTGACTACGTTTGCCTGATTTTTAAGTTGATTGATAACAATTTTGCTACTGTCAGATTGACTAGCGATCGCTTCATTTTCCTTTTCTTCTTTTTCATAACTTCCGAGAAAGGAAGTTAACTCAATAGTATTCTGCTCCACCTGTTTATTAGTAACTTCTGTTGTCTGGAAATTTGTTTTTTTATGCAGATTATCTCGACCTATTAATCTCTTAATTTCTTCTATTTTGATATCAACTTCACTCCCCCAACAACGAAACACCAACTCAATATCATTTCCCACTCTTTGATAAATCCTAATTTCTTTAGCATTAGTTAATAAGCCATATCTCACATTCATACTTGTTAAATAACGTCTAAGTTTTCGTTGATGGCGGTCTAAATTTTGTTTTGGATGTTTTGCCTCCATGACTAAAGTCAGTGGGGAATCTTTATCCAGACGGAAAGGTAGCTCCTGAGTCGCGAATGATAAAAAATCTAAACGGATATTGCAAAATGTTACTTCTTGATGCCAATTTTCGATAGTGTATCCTAATTTTGGCAGTAGATAACTAACAATTAGTTGACTTTCTACTTCGCTTTCATTCCGACATAATTCTGGATTAAAAGTCACGGTTATTATTCCTTTTCTTAATTTTGATTAGTAATTGACATCTCTTTGATGATTACACTAGAATTGATTTCTGATTAATAACTTCTGCCTGCCCTTATAGGTGTATTCGTATTTGGGTTAAATATTCAATAGTGCGATCGCAAAGTATTTTTACCTCGCCAATATTCGTTGATAATTTATCAGCAAATAATTTGAACAGTACTGATTTTATCGACATAATATTATGTTAAAAAAAATAGTTAAAATCTCTTGAATCTACAAAGATAATCATTAGCCTATCTCTTGAATCTACAAAGATAATTATTAGCCTAATCCATGAGTATTATTGATGATTACACTCAAAATTAAATCCAGGAATAAATCATGGAATTGGGCTAAAATTTTTGTTCAGACAATTTAACTTAAGTAAGATTATAAAAAAGGTTAAATAACTCAGAAACCACAATGAAAATATTAATGATCTCTGTCACCTTTCCCTATCCTCCCAGCAAAGGAGGCACTCCGATCAGAACCTTTAATTTACTCAACCATTTGAGTCAAAGACATTCAATTACTCTTCTAACACAAAGGACTCATGATGTCAATGATGAAGAAGTTGATTCATTGCGCTCCTCTGTTGAAAAAATGGCCATTTTCCCCAGTCCGCCAGAATCAGAAAAAAATGTTTTAGCAAAACTGCAACGTTTTGGAAATTTTGTGATAGAAGGAACTCCTCCAAGCGTTCTTTCTATCTACTCACCAGAAATACAAAATTGGATCGATCAATTTGTAGAAGCTGGCGAATGTGATGCGATTACTTGTGAACATAGTGTCAATGAAATTTACGTTCGTCCTGAATGGAAACAAAAACTCAAAACTCTAGTTAACGTCCATAGTTCAGTCTACGGTACTTGTAAACAGCAACTAGAAACTGGCACAGCAGAAAAACCGTTGCGAGATAGATTAAATTTGTCTCTATTACAAAGGTATGAAAAACGCTACTGTACTAAGTTTTCCTCCATAGTAGTCACCACAGAAGAAGACAAAAAGCAACTACAAGAATTTAACTCTAGTAGCCAGATTGAAATTGTACCCAATGGAGTAGACTTAAACCTATTTCCCTACAGAAAATCAGACCCAGGAGGACATAGCTTAATCTTTGTTGGGACAATGGATTACATAGCTAATATTGATACAGCTCGCTTTCTCAGTTGGGAAATATTACCAAAGCTACAAGAACGTTATCCAGATACAACCTTAGCACTGGTAGGAGCAAGACCAGTACCAGAAGTACAGGAACTGTCAAATCGGCCAGGAGTAGAAGTTAAAGGCCGCGTACCTTCAATGGCAGAATATTTGCATCAGGCTACAGTTTGTGTTATACCTATGCGTATTGGTTTTGGAATTAAAAATAAAACCTTAGAAGCAATGGCCGCTGGTACACCAATAGTGGCCAGCGATCGCGGTTTAGAAGGGCTAGCTGTTGATGGTGCAGGTACACCATTAAGAGCATTAAGAGCAAACCAAGTAGAAGAGTATGTAGAGGCCATTAGTCGCTTATTTGAAGATGGGCAGTTGAGACAGACGTTATCTGAAAATGGGCGATCGCTGATTGAAACCGAGTATACTTGGGAAGTTCAAGGTCAGCGCTATGAGCAGGTATTGCTAAGGTAATCAGGAAAGCCAAGCTCAAGTTAAGACTGTTTAAACTGCGGTGCAAAGCACGATAGAGACGAAAACGCAGCCATAAACATATTAGTCGCTGGAGGACAAAAGGAGACATTTTCATGTCGGCGACAGGCTCAAACGGACGCGGCCCGAAAGCATCAGACTATCGCAGAGATAGCAGCATCCTGTGAAACGTCTTTCATGTCGGCGATAGGCTCAACCACCCAAGAACCTATTCAATTGTCTTTGTTCAACTTAGACTAAAACCCCACCCTTCAGGGCGAGGTCTTAGGTTGTCTGGGAATCTGGGCGCCTACTGCCGTTAGGCAGGCTGACGCCTTCAGTCCGGAGAAGATGTCAATGAAGCAATCATCTCCCGTTATAATCGCCAGATTTAACAGGAGTCGTAGGGTGGGCAAATATTGATGGCTCTGGAAAAACCATAAATTTGGAAATATGATCCCACCTTAGTTATGGAAATTTCTGAGTGTTATCGTAAAAAACTGTGTAGCAATATTTATTAAAGTTGATATAACAGGAGAGTTTGACAGCACTCTTTAGAATCATAAGGTAGGAAAATGGGGGTTTTAGGCAAAAGTTCATCTGATATCCAGGGAAAGCATAATGTACCTCA